>NZ_JAWOAI010000008.1:0-51696 GCF_033194735.1 Streptomyces sp. W16 | reverse complement strand
TCATTCTCGACAAGGGCGAGGTGAAGTCCGATCTCACCGGGCTCCGCCGGGACATGCTCGACGCGCACATACCGGAGGGGACGTACCGCCTGGTCGAGGCGCGCGACCCGGAGCGGGACCGGAAGGCACGGGCGCCCCGGCTGCGCGGGACGTCGTAGCCGCCCGGGGTTGGAATCATCCCGGTATGTAGCGATGCATGCCGGTGCATGCCGGTGCGGTGTACGGGCTGTCAGTGGCGTGGGGCAGACTCGGGGTGTGCGAAAGATTCATGTCATCGGTATCGGCGCGGGCGACCCCGAGCAGCTGACCCTGCAGGCGGTCAGGGTGCTGCGGAGCACCGACGTGTTCTTCATTCTCGACAAGGGCGAGGTGAAGTCCGATCTCACCGGGCTCCGCCGGGACATGCTCGACGCGCACATACCGGAGGGGACGTACCGCCTGGTCGAGGCGCGCGACCCGGAGCGGGACCGGAAGGCCGGGGGTGCCGCGTACTCCCCGGCGGTCGGGGACTGGCGCAGTGCCCGCGCGGACATCTACGAGCGGCTGATCACCGAGGAGTTGGGCGAGGACGAGAGCGGCGCGTTCCTGGTGTGGGGGGACCCTTCGCTGTACGACAGCACGCTCGGGATCCTGGAGGAGATCCTGGAGCGGGGCGCGGTGGCGTTCGAGTACGACGTCGTGCCCGGCATCAGCAGTGTCTCGGCGCTCGTCGCCCGGCACCGCACCGGGCTGAACCGGGTGGCCGGGCCGGTGCAGATCACCACGGGGCGGCGGCTGTCCGAGGGGTTCCCGGAGGGGGTGGACGACGTGGTCGTGATGCTCGACGCGCAGCAGACCTTCCGGCAGTACGCCGACCAGGACATCGACATCTACTGGGGCGCCTACATCGGCACCCCGGACGAGATCCTCGCCTCCGGACCGATAGCCGAGGCCGCCCCGCGCATCGAGCGGCTGCGCGCGGAGGCCCGTAAGCGGAAGGGCTGGATCATGGACACGTATCTGCTGCGCCGGCACCCGGCGGCGGAGTAGCTCGCAAAGAAGCACCCGAGCGGACCCGCCCACTGTGCACGGATGGTCCACCGGTGTGAAAGTGACCTCGTGACAGTCGCCGAGGAAACCTCGCTGCCTTCCGCGCAGCAGCCCCCCGTGCTGGACCGCCGGCGCCGCAATGTCGTCTTCGTGACGATCATGCTCGGCATGCTGCTGGCGGCCCTCGACCAGACCATCGTGGGCACGGCCCTGCCGACGATCGTGTCGGACCTGGGCGGTGCCGCGCACATGTCGTGGGTGGTCACCGCCTATCTGCTGGCGGAGACCGTGGCGACCGTGCTGGTCGGCAAGTTCGGTGACCTGTTCGGCCGCAAGGTGGTCTTCCAGGTCTCGGCGATCGTGTTCATCACGGGTTCGTTCCTGTGCGGTTTCTCCACCAACATGACGCTGCTGATCGCCTGGCGCGCGGTACAGGGCATCGGCGCGGGCGGGCTGATGGTGACGGCGATGGCGCTGATCGCCGATGTCATCCCGCTGCGGGAACGCGGCAAGTACCAGGGCGCGATCGGCGCGGTGTTCGGCGTGGCCACGGTCATCGGACCGCTCCTTGGCGGCCTGTTCACCGACCATCTGACCTGGCGCTGGGCGTTCTACGTCAACGTGCCCATCGCGATCGTCGTCGTCATCGCGGCGGCCCGCACCATCCCGGTGGTCAAGTCGGCGGTGCGGCCCGTCATCGACTACCTGGGCATCGCGCTGGTCGCGGTCGGCGCGAGCTCGCTGATCCTGGCGACGAGTTGGGGCGGCAACGAGTACGCGTGGGGTTCGGCGACCATCATCGGCCTGTTCGTGGGCGGTGTGGTCGCGCTCGGTCTGTTCTGCTGGGTCGAGCTGCGGGCCGAGCAACCCATGCTGCCCATGCGACTGTTCACCAACCCGGTGTTCGCGGTCTGCTCGATCCTCAGCTTCATCGTCGGCTTCGCGATGCTCGGCGCGCTGACGTATCTGCCGACCTATCTGCAGTACGTCGACGGTGACTCGGCCACGATCTCCGGTGTGCGGACGCTGCCCATGGTGATGGGGCTGCTGATCGCGTCCGTCTTCAGCGGCAACGTGGTCAGCAAGACCGGCCAGTACCGGCTCTTCCCGATCATCGGCTCCGCGGTGATGGGCGTCGGGCTGTATCTGATGTCCCTGATGGGTCCGGGCACCGGCGCGTTCCTGGAGTCGGTGTACATGTTCGTGCTCGGCACCGGCATCGGGCTGTGCATGCAGGTGCTGACGATCGCCGTGCAGAACACCGTCGAGTACACCGACCTCGGCACCGCGACCTCCGGCGTCACCTTCTTCCGTACGCTGGGCAGTTCGTTCGGCACCGCCGTCTTCGGCACGATCTACGCCAACAGCCTGGCCCCCAACCTCAAGGACGGGATCGCGTCCGCCGCGAGGACGAGCGCGCTGAACCCCGCCGTCATCACCAAGGCGGCGACCAGTCCCGAGGGCCTGCACAAGCTGCCGCACGCCGCCGCCGCGCCGATCATCAACGCGTACGCCGACACCATCCAGACGGTGTTCCGGTGGACGGTCCCGGTCGCGGTGATCGGCTTCGTCGTCGCCCTGTTCCTCAAGCAGGTCGAGCTCCGCGACAGCGCGCGGAAGGGCTCCACCGACATGGGCGAGGGCTTCGCGTCACCGCGCGGCGGGGACTCGCAACGGCTCCTCGAAACGGCCGTCGGCAAGGTCATCGGCAGCACGGACCTGGACACCGCCCGGCGGATCATCACGGACTCCGACACCCGGCTGGACATCGCGGGCGCCTGGGCCGTGATGCAGGTCGAGCTGTTCGGCCGGATGGTCGGCCATGCGAGCCTCGGCCTGATCGCCGCCCGCCGGCACATGCCGCCCGAGGTGCTCCTCCCGGTCTTCGACCGCATGGTCGAGGAGGGCTACCTCACCCGCACCGGCTCCCTCCTCTCCCACACCGCGGCGGGCGAACGTGAGGCCGAGGTCATCGGCAGGGCGTGGGGCAACTGGCTGGAGGCCCGGGTCCAGCAGGACATCGGCCGCCCCTCGAACGCCGATCTGCGCGCCGCGGTCGACACCATCGCCAAGCGTCTGCTGGTGGAGGACCTGAGCTCCGGACTCCCGCAGCGCCCGGCGGAGTTGGCGGAGAGCTCCGCCTCCTGAAAACCGGGTGCCGGGCGAGCGGGACGGTGGTCATACTCGCGGCATGTCCCCGACGCCCGTGCGCTTCCACGACCCGCGCGCCACCCGCGCCGACTTCGCGTCGTCGATACTGGTCCGGTGCCCGCGCTGCGAGCGGATCGCCCACTTCGAGCAGCGTCCTTACACCCCACCGGACGCCGACGGCCGGAGGTATCCGCACACCCGCCTGGTCTGCCGGTCCTGCGGCCTGTGCCGGATCGACAAGGGTCCGCGTCGTCCCTCGCTGCGCACCGGCGGCCCGTACTACCCGGCTCTGTGGCTGCGGACCGGCACCAGACACGGCGAGTTGTGGGCGTACAACCTCCAACACCTGGACCTGATCAGGCGGTTCGTCGCCGCCGACCTGCGCGAACGCGCGCCCTGGTACGACACCGGGCACAAGATGACGCTGGTCGCCCGGCTCCCCGCCTGGATGAAGAGCGCCAAGAACCGGGCCGAGGTACTGCGCGCGGTGGACCGCCTCCGGGCCACGGTCATCGCCCCGGACTGAGCCCCAGCTGCCCCAGCCGCTCCAGCACCCCGGCGACATCGGGCACCGCGCTCACCCCGTCCGGCAACGGCGGCCGTCGTACGACCACCACCGGGACGCCCGCCTCCCGCGCGGCCGTGAGTTTAGCCGCCGTCGCCGCTCCCCCACTGTCCTTCGTCACGACCACGTCGATCCGGTGCTCGCGCAACAGCGCCGCCTCACCGGCCACCGTGAAGGGCCCGCGCGCGAGCAGCACCTCGGTGTCCGGCGGCATCGGGGGCTCGGGCGGCTCCACCGACCGTACGACGAAGTGCAGTTGGGACAGATGGGCGAAGGCGGCGAGGCCGAGCCGGCCGGTGGTGAGGAGGATGCGGCGCCCGAGTCCGGGCAGTATGTCGGCGGCCTCCGGCAGTGAGGCGACCGGGTGCCAGCGGTCTCCGGGAACCGGCCGCCAGCCGGGCCTGCGCAGCACCACGACGGGCAGCCCGGTGTCGATCGCGGCCCGCGCCGCGTTGGCGGTGATCGCCTCGGCGAAGGGGTGCGTGGCGTCGACGACCGCGTCCACGCGCTGCTCCCGCAGCCACTCGGCCAGCCCCTCGGCGCCGCCGAACCCGCCGATCCGTACGTCTCCCGCCAGTGCCCCCGGCCGCGACACCCGTCCCGCGAGAGAAGTCGTCACCCGGACCTCGGGACGCCGTGCCGCCAGCTCGGCGGCCAGCTCACGTGCCTCGGTGGTGCCGCCGAGGACCAGGATGTGCGGGGGCATGGGGCGAGCGTACGAGATCACGTGTCAGCGCAGGAGCAGCTGCAGTCCGCCGATGATCGTCGCCGCGATCACGAGTTGCTCGAACAGCCGCTGGTTGATGCGGTTCACGGCCCATTTGCCGATCAGCGCACCGGGCACGACGAACGCCGCGAGCGCCGCGTCGAGCAGCAGTGAGTGGCCGTCGATCAGGCCGAGCCCGACGCTGAAGGGCACCTTGGTCACGTTGACGATCAGGAAGAAGAAGGCCGACGTGCCGAGAAAGCCGAGTTTCCGGAAGCCCGCGGAGAGCAGGTACAGCGACATGACGGGGCCGCCGGCGTTGGCGACCATCGTGGTGAAACCGCCGAGCACACCGTAGGAGCGGGCCTTCACCCGCCCGGACCTGGTGGCCACCGAGTCCGGTTCGTCGTCGGCCTCGGCCTTGCGCCGGCGCCAGAGAGTGACCCCGGCCATGAGCAGCAGGATCGCGCCGATCGAGGTCCGTACGGCCGCGTCGTCGGCCCACACCAGGAAGAGGGTCCCGATCACGACTCCCGCCGCGACCGCCGGGAACAGCCGCCACAGCGTGGGCCAGTGGGCGTGCCGCCGGTAGGTGAGTACGGCCAGCACGTCGCCGACGATCAGGATCGGGAGCAGTACGCCGGTGGAGGCGCGGGCGGGCAGGACGGCCGCGAAGATGGCCAGGCTGACCGTGTTGGCCCCGCTCACGGCGGTCTTGGAGAAGCCGACGAGCAGGGCCGCGGCGGCGAGCGCGGCGAATTCCCAGCCGGATATGTGCCAGAGCGTCATCGTGTTCATGCGAGGACCGATCGTATGTCCTTACATCTGCCCGCGTAAGGAGTGTCTCGCCAGATGGCCCCTGCCACACCCCGGCGGATCATGATGTTCGCCCGGCGATGCTAGTTTCTGGCTGTGGCCGACACCCGCGAGCATGTCCTCCCCGGCACCCGGAGCACGATCACCGCACACGAGTGGCCGCACGAGCGCCCGCGTTACGTCGCCCTCGTCGCGCACGGCTACGGCGAACACGTCGGCCGGTACGCCGAGTTGGCCTCCGTACTGCTGACGCATGGCGCGGCCGTCTACGGTCCCGACCACCAGGGTCACGGCGGGTCGGCCGGTGAGCGGGTGCTGATCGAGGACTTCGAGGACGTGGTCACGGACCTGCACACTGTCGCCGACCTGGCCCGCGCCACCCACCCCGGCGTTCCCCTCGTCCTGATCGGCCACTCCATGGGCGGCCTGATCGCGTCCCGTTTCGCGCAGCGCCACGGCGACGAGCTCGCCGCGCTGGTGCTGTCCGGGCCGGTGATCGGCGTCTGGGAGCTGCCGGGACGGCTGCTCGCCCTCGACGAGATCCCCGACGTCCCGATCAACCCGGCCGCGCTCTCGCGTGACCCGGACGTCGGTGCGGTGTACGCCGCGGATCCGCTGGTCTGGCACGGTCCGATGAAGCGGCCGACGCTGGAGGCCTTCGTCCGCACCCTGGGGACCGTCGCCGACGCGGGCGGTATCGGCGGGTTGCCGCTGCTCTGGCTGCACGGCGGCGACGACCGGCTCGTCCCGCTCCCCGGCAGTCGCGTGGGTGTCGAGCGGTTGAGCGGCGGCGAGTTGACCGAGCACGTGTATGCGGGCGCCCGGCACGAGGTGTTCGACGAGACGAACCGGGCGGAGGTCTTCGCGGACCTGATCCGTTTCCTGGACGGCGTGTTGACCGGCGGCACCCGGTCTGCATGACCGTGCAAAACTGCTCGCACGCCCCGTCGGGGTCGTCGTGGAACAGAGTCGAGCAGAGGAGCCTCGCGTGACCGGGACAGAGCCGGACGTCCAGCGGATCGACACCTCGAAGCCGCATCCGGCCCGGGTGTACGACTGGTTCCTCGGCGGCAAGGACAACTACCCGGTCGACGAGCAACTGGGCCGTCACATCACGGCACTTGACCCGGGCGCCCCGCGCACCGCTCGGGCCAACCGCTGGTTCATGCAGCGGGCGACGCGGCTGCTGGTCCGGCGGTCGGGCATCCGGCAGTTCCTGGACGTCGGCACCGGGATACCGACCGTGCCCAACCTCCACCAGATCGCCCAGTCCACCGCGCCGGACGCGCGGATCGTGTACGTCGACAACGACCCGATCGTCCTCGCCCACGCGGCGGCGCTGCTGCGCGGCACGCCCGAGGGTGCGACGGAGTACCTCCAGGCCGACGCCCGCGAACCGCTCACGATCCTCGAACAGGCCGCCCTCGTCCTGGACTTCGACCGGCCGGTCGCCCTCTCGCTCATCGCCCTGCTGCACTTCATCGCGGACGAGGACGGCGCCCACGAGCTGGTGGACACCCTGATCGGCGCGCTGGCGCCGGGCAGTTGTCTGGTGCTGTCCGCGATGACCGCCGACTTCGAGCGGGAGAAGGTGGAGCGGGGCATCGCCGCCTACGCGGCGGGCGGGGTGACCCTGGTGGCCCGCTCGCACGCCGAAGTGAGCAGTTTCTTCAAGGGACTTGAGCCGGTCGAACCGGGAATCGTCTCCGTGGCCGACTGGCACCCGGAACTCGCGGAGGGCGAGACACCACTCGGCGAGGGGCCGGTCTCGCTGTACGGCGGAATCGGCTTCAAGCCCTGACGCGGCACCCTGGAACCGGACCCGGGGACATCCACCGAACGGTCAGGCAGAGGCGTCCACGTCCATGGACACATCCACGGACACATCCACGGCCGCCTCCGCATGCGTGACGAAGTCGTCGACCAACCGGTGGAAGAGCGCCGCGAGTTGCCGCAGGTCCTCCGAGGGCCAGTCCGCCAACGCCACCTCCATGCCCCTGCGGCTCACGTCCCGGATGCGGTTGACGGCGGCCAGTCCGCTGTCGGTGAGCTGGATGCGCTGGGCGCGGCCGTCGTCGGGGTCCGGGATGCGGACCACATGGCCGAGTTGTTCCAACTGCCGTAGCTGGCGGGTGACATGGGAGGCCTCCACCGACATCCGGACCGCCAGGATCCCGGGGCGCAGCGGGTCGCTCTCGGCGAGGTGGCGCAGGATCGCCACGGCGGCCCGGTCCAGCGGCAGCCCGGCCACGGCCATCAGCCGCTCGTGCTGCCGGGCCCGCCCGGCCAGATAGGCGATCCGGGTCAGGACCCGCTCGATCTCGACTACGTCCGCCGGGACGGGCGCTGTTGCGGGTGGCGGTGTGGACATGCGCCCACCGTAACAGCTACTTGCCTGAGTCAAGCAAGGTCCGAGACGGTTGCTTGACTTAAGTAACGCATTTATGGTTGCCTAACTCAAGCAAGTCAAGAGCTGGGGCCACCGAAGCGGAGGTGTCCCCGTCGCGCCGTACGCCGTGGGGACGGAGTACGGCGCAGTCACCGGGCCCGGCGGCCGGAGCACTCCCCCCGTCCGCCGCCGGGTCCGGTGACACCCCTCACGCAGATGGAAAGCGAGCCCCCCATGGCCATGATGAAGTCCGTGCAGACCGGCGCCGTAGACAAGATCGACGTGGTGGACGTCGAGCGTCCGGTGCCCGGGCCCAAGGACGCCCTCATGAAGATCCGCGCCTGTGGGATCTGCGGTACCGACACCTTCTTCCTGCACATCGGCGGCGGCCCGTTCGGCGCGGGCGGCACCATGGTGCCCGTCCCCCTCGGGCACGAGCCGGCCGGCGAGATCGTCGAGGTCGGCGCGGAGGTCGAGGGCCTGAAGGCGGGTGACCGGGTGGTCGTCAACCCGCAGGGCTCGCCCTCCGGGATCATCGGCTGCGGCGGGAAGCACGGCGCCATGAGCGACTACCTCCTGCTGGAGGAGTGCGAGATCGGCAAGAGCGTCACCGTCTTCCCCGACACCGTGCCCTTCGACGTCGCCGCCCTCAACGAGCCGATGGCGGTGGCCCGGCACGCCGTCAACCGTTCCGGGGCGAAGCCCGGCGACAAGGTCGTCATCTTCGGTGCCGGCCCGATCGGTCTGGGCGCGGCGATCTGGCTGAAGCTGCGCGGGGTCGAGCATGTCGTCGTCGCCGACGTCATCGCCTCGCGCCTTGAGACCGCGCTCGCGGTCGGCGCGGACGCCGTCATCAACTCCGCCGAGGAGGACGTGACTTCACGGCTGACCGAGCTGCACGGGCAGGCCGCCAACGCGCTCGGCCAGCCGCGCGCAGGCACCGACATCTACATCGACGCCGCCGGTGTCGCGGCCGTCGTCAACACCACGGTCGACTCCGCGAAGTGGGGCGCCAAGCTGGTCATGGTCGCCGTACAGAAGAAGGGCGCCGACATCGACCTCGGCGGGATGCTGCGCAGCGAACTGACGCTGATCGCCTCGCAGGGCTACCCCACCGAGATCTTCGAGGTCACCCAGGAGATCGTCGAGCACCACGAGCGGTTCGCCGAGCTGATCAGTCACCGGGTGCCCTTCGGCGAGGTCGAGCACGCCTTCGAGCTCGCGCTGACTCCGGGCGCGGCCGAGAAGATCGTCGTCACTTTCGACGAGTAGACGAGCAGCGGACGGCGCGCCGGTCCCCCCGCTTCCGGCGGCCAGCGGCGCGCGCCCGGCCGCCTCGGACAGGACCCCCACACCATGATCCACCGCCTGCAGCGGGTGCTGCGCTGCCATCCCCGTACCGTCGACCTCGTCCTCGCCGTCGCGCTCCTCGGCTGCGCCTTCCCCGGCAGTGTGCTGACGATCCCGGGCCGCGACCTCGAAGTCCCGTGGTGGCCAGGCGTGTTGGTCACGGGTCTCTCCTCGCTCGCCCTGCTGTGGCGGCGCACCCTGCCGCGCACCACCGTGGTGGTCACCCTCTGCTGCGCCATGGCGGTGGCCGCGCTCGGCTACATCGTCACGGTCCTGGTGATCGGGCCGCTCATGGTCGCGCTCTACGCGCTGGCCCTGCGCTCCGACCGCACTACCGCGAACCTCTTCACCGCCTCCGGCATCGCCTTGCTGGTGGGCACGTCCCTGGCCGTGGGACCGCACAGCGAACCGCTGGTCCTGAAGCTGCTCGGCCCGGCCTTCTGGCTGCTGCTGCCCACCTTGCTGGGCACCACGACCCGGCTCCGCGCGGCCTGTCTGGAGGCGGTGCGGGCCCGGGCCGAGCACGCGGAACGCACCCGCGAGCAGGAGGCCCGGCACCGTGTCACCGAGGAACGCATGCGGATCGCCCGCGATCTGCACGACGTCGTCGCCCATCACCTCGTACTGGCCAACCTCCAAGCCGCCACCGTCGTACGGCTGATGCGCAGCCGGCCGGAGGAGGCCGAGCGGATCGCCGGTGAACTCGCGGGCAGCACCCTGTCGGCCGTCCGCGAACTCAAGGCCACTGTGGGCCTGTTGCGGCACGCGGACGACTCGGAGACTTCCCCGGGACCCGCGCCCGGGCTGGCCCAACTCGCCGATCTGGCGGCCTCGTTCGAGCCCGCCGGACTCTCCGTCACCGTTAGCACCGAGGGCAGGCCGCAGCCGCTGTCCGCCGGTGCGGATCTCACGGCGTACCGCATCGTGCAGGAGGCGCTCACCAACGTGACCAAGCACGCGGGCACCGGTGCGGCCGAGGTGCGGCTCAGCTACGCGCACGACCGGCTGGGCATCGCCGTCACCGATCGCGGGGGTACGGCACCGACCTCCTCCCCCGCCACCGGCGGCGGGTACGGCGTGATCGGCATGCGGGAGCGTGCGCTCTCCGCCGGTGGTCGGCTTCGCGCAGGTCATCGGCCTGAGGGCGGCTTCGAGGTGGTCACCGAACTGCCGCTGCCCGCCGCCACCCGGCCTCTCACTCAGAATGCACTTGCTTAACTCAATCAATCTCATTATGGTTGAGTGAGTCAAGCAAGTCTGCTTGTCCCTGATCGTCGCAGCTCGTTCCCGATGGAGGCTCTGCCATGTCCGACGCCCTTGCCCGACCCGCCGAAGCGGGTTCCTCCGCTCCGCCGAGGTCGAACGCCGTCGTCGCGGTGCTGGCCTTCGCGGGAATCGTCGTCTCGCTGATGCAGACGCTGGTCATCCCGATCATCCCGGAGCTGCCGAAGTACCTGAACGCCTCCGCGTCGAACACCGCGTGGGCGGTCACCGCCACCCTGCTGGCCGCCGCCGTGGCCACCCCGGTCGTGGGCCGGCTCGGCGACATGTTCGGCAAGCGCCGGATGCTGCTGACCAGCATCGTGCTGCTGGTGTCCGGCTCGGTCGTGTGCGCCCTGGCCGACTCGCTGGTCCCGATGGTCATCGGCCGCGCGCTGCAGGGGCTGGCCGCCGCGGTCGTCCCGCTCGGCATCAGCATCATGCGGGACGTGCTGCCCAGCGACCGGCTGGCCGGCTCCACCGCCCTGATGAGCGCCTCGCTCGGCGTCGGCGGCGCCCTGGGTCTGCCCTCGGCCGCCTTCATCGCCGACCACTACAACTGGCACATCCTCTTCTGGGTCTCCGCCGTCCTCGGTGTCGCGTCCTTCCTGCTGGTCCTGCTGCTGGTGCCCGAGTCCAAGGTCCGCACCGGGGGCCGCTTCGACCTGGTCGGCTCGCTCGGCCTGTCCGCCGGGCTGGTCTCCCTGCTGCTCGCCATCTCCAAGGGCTCCGACTGGGGCTGGACCAGCGCGACCACCCTGGCCCTCGGTGTCGCCGCCGTCGCGATCCTGCTCTCCTGGGGCTGGTACGAGCTGCGCAGCCCGCAGCCGCTGGTCGACCTGCGGACGACCGCCAAGCCGCAGGTGCTGTTCACCAACCTGGCCTCGATCGCCCTCGGCTTCTCGATGTTCGCGATGTCCCTGGTACTCCCCCAGCTGCTGCAGCTGCCCACGCAGACCGGCTACGGCCTGGGCAGGTCGATGCTGACGGTCGGCCTGGTGCTGGCCCCGCAGGGCCTGGTCATGATGGCCATGTCCGCGGTGTCGGCGGGCGTCACCAAGGCCAAGGGCCCCAAGGTCACCCTGATGATCGGCGCGCTGATCGTGGCCTCCGGCTACGCTCTGAACATCCTGCTGATGTCCGAGGTCTGGCACCTCATCCTGGTGTCCTGCATCATCGGCGCGGGTGTCGGCTTCACCTACGGCGCTCTGCCCGCCCTGATCATGGGCGCGGTGGACCCGTCCCAGACCGGTGCCGCCAACAGCCTCAACACCCTGATGCGGTCCCTGGGCACCAGCTTCGCCAGCGCCATCGCCGGTGTGATCCTGGCCCAGATGACGACCGACTTCGGCGGCTACGCCCTTCCGTCGGAAAACGGCTTCAAGGTGGTCATGGCGATCGGTGCGGGCGCCGCGCTGCTGGCCTTCTTCCTCGCGAGCCTGATCCCCAAGCCCCGTACGGCCGTCGAGACACCGGCCGACAGGACACCGGCCCCTGCTCCGGAGGTCTCCGAGGCCAAGGCCTGAGGCATCCTGGTTCATCGAGCACACGGCGGTCACCGACCCGCACCCAGCGGGACGGCGACCGCCCTCGGCCTGCCCGCGCACCCCGTCGTTCCCCCGGCACTCAGCGAGGAGTCCACGATGACGACACCCAACTCCCATGGCACAGCGGCCGGTTCCGCCACCGCACCGGTGGTGCGGCTCGCCGCCGGTGCGGTGCGCGGACAGTTGGAGGACGGGCTCGCGGTCTTCCGCGGCATCCCGTTCGCCGAACCGCCCGTCGGGGACGCCCGCTTCCAGGCGCCGCGCCCGGTACGCGGCTGGGACGGCGTGCGCGACGCCCTCGCCTTCGGCCCGCCGCCCCCGCAGGAGTCGGGCATCCAGGGCCGCCGGGGCGTGCTGACCGGACCGATGGGCGACGACTGGCTGACCGTCAACGTCTGGACACCCGCGCCCGATCCGGCGGCCCGCCGCCCGGTCATGGTGTGGATCTACGGCGGGGCCTACAAGTTGGGGCACTCAGGCAGCCCCGGCTACGACGCGCAGCACATCGCGCGCGACGGCGACGTCGTGGTCGTGAGCCTCAACTACCGTGTCGGAATAGAGGGGTTCGCGCGCATCGAGGGGGCGCCCGCCAACCGGGGGCTGCTCGACCAGGTCGCCGCGCTGGAGTGGGTGCGGGAGAACATCACGGCGTTCGGCGGTGATCCGGAGCAGGTCACGGTCGTCGGCGAGTCGGCCGGTGCCGGGTCGGTGGCCGCGCTGCTGGTCATGCCGAGCGCGTCCGGACTGTTCTGGCGGGCGATCGCGCAGAGCGTGCCGGACTCCTTCTTCTCCGACGCGCTGGCCCGGGACATCGCGTCCGCGATCGCCGCGGAGGCGGGGCTGCGTCCCACGGCCACCGACCTCGCGACCGTGGACCCGCGTCAACTGACTGTCGCGGGCGAGACGTTGACCGCCAAGATGCACCAGTACGGGGACAGGTGGGGGTCGGTCGCCCACACGCTGACCCCGTTCGCGCCCGTCGTCGACGGCGAGGTGCTGCCCACCACACCCTGGGCGGGCCTCGCGGCCGGCGCGGCCCGGGACGTGGAGCTGATTCTCGGTCACAACCGGGAGGAGACCCGCCTGTTCACCGTGCTCGGCGGACAACTCGGGAAGATCACCGAGGAGGACGCGGCGGCGAGCCTGCGCCGGTTCGGTCCGGGCCCCGACGCCGAACAGGCCTATCGCGCCGCCTTCCCGGGCGCCTCACCGGGCGAGTTGGATGAACTCGTGCGCTCCGACCGGGTGTTCCGTATGCCGTGTCTGCACCTGGCCGAGGCACAGGTCGGCGCCGGCGGTCGCGCGCACGTCTACGAACTCACCTGGCCGGCACCGGGGTTGGGCGGCGTACTGGGCGCCTGCCACGGCCTCGACATCCCGCTGCTGTTCGGCACGTTCACCGCCGACCTGGCGAATCTGCTGTTCGCCGACGTCGAGCCCTCCCCGGAAGCCCGGGCGCTGTCGTCCCGATTCCGGTCGTCCTGGGCGGCGTTCGCCAGGACCGGCGACCCGGGCTGGCCCGCCTACGACACCGAGCACCGGTCGGTGCAGATCCTCGACGCCCACCCCGTGGTCACCGCCTACCCCGAGGAGACCTCACGGCGACTGTGGGAGGGCTACACCTTCCGCGCGCTGCCGCTGACCGCGTAGCCGAGGGGGAGTAACCAGGCCACCCACCGTCAGGTGTTCTCCCCCTTCCCGGCGAGCAACCGCTCCAGCCGGTCGAAGCGTTCGTGCAGGGCGCGGACGGTCTCCTCGCCCAACTCCTGTGCGCCGTGGGCGAGATGGTGGCGGCGGCGCTGTTCGCGGCCGACGAACCAGGTGGCCAGGGCCGCGGTGACCAGGCCGTAGGTGGTGATGCCGACGACCATCACCACCGAGCCGACGACGCGGCCCCACAGTGTCACCGGGTAGAAGTCGCCGTACCCGACCGTCGTCGCCGTCTCGATCGACCACCACAGGGCCCTCGGGTACGTCGTCAGGTTGGCGCCGCGGGCTCCCTGCTCGGCGGCGACCACGGCCCACGAGCCGAGGAGCATCACCACTCCGAGGACCGCCGTCGCCGCACCGGCCGCCTTCAGATGGAGTGAGCGGCCCTCCCGGCCGAGCAGCAACTCGACCGCCCTGGTGAGGAATCCGGGCAGCATGGTCACTCCTTCGCGTCGGGTGGCCGGTCCTCGTCGCCTGCCTGGGGCCAGTGTCGGGGCGGGGGTGGGGGCGGGCATGCCGGACGGGGCGTTCGAGTTGCCGTAAGGCGTGCGGCGTTGTGGGCTGGAGGGCACTGCTGCCTGCTCCGACCGCCCGCCCCGCCAGACGGAGGACCGTGCCATGACAGCGCAACCCCGAGCCGTTCCGGAGACCTTCGCGTTCACCTGCGGTGACTGCGGTCACTCCTGGGAGGCGACCTTCCAGGTCATGTTCTTCACCGATCCGACCGACGCTTCCGGCCTGACCACGCAGGAGTACGTCGACGAGGAGGGCAGGGCCCTCAGGTCGCCCCTTGCGGACGCGGTCTGCCCGAAGTGCGGCGGGCGCACGGTGCATGTGGTGGAGGCCGGGCTCGCCGAACGGGCGCGCCGCGCGGAACACACGCCCCGACCACCGCATGAGCACCATCTGCATCTGCCGCACCGGCATTCCGGGCCGCCGGAGGAACCGAAGGGCGACACCCCCTGAGGCACCTCTCACCCGAACGGCCCCCTGCGCTGGAGGGCCGGGCCGCCCGATGGTGCCCTGAGGGGACTGCCACTCCCCCTGGAGGCCCCGCCATGCACCGTCGCCCGTCCTCCCGCCCCGTCCGTGTCCTCGCCGCGGCCCTGGCCGCGGGCACGCTGCTGAACTGCGCGGCCTGCTCCGGCGACAGCGGTGGTGCGGGCGGTGACAGCGCCTCGGACGTCGCCGCCTCCCCGCTCGCCGCCGAGTCCCCGCTCGCCTCGCCCCGTACCGGGAAGTCCGCCGCCCCCGCCCTCACCGAGGCGGGAGCCAAGGCCGCGCTGATCACCGAAGCCGACCTGGAGGACAACTGGACGCAGGTCAAGGACGCCGCCGGCTGGGGCGACGAACTCCTCATCGGCAAGGTCGACGTCGGTGCCCTCCTCACCGCGAAGACGAACGCCGCCGACTGTCAGGAACTCCTCGACGCGCTCTACGGCGACGATCTCCTCGGCAAGCCGTCCGGCGCGTCCGCGCTGACCGGGTTCGAGCAGAGCGAGTCCCGGCTGCTGTACCAGGTCGCCGCCTACGACCGCGCCCGCCTCGGCGCTTCCCTGAACTGGCTGAAGACGCTGCCGGTGAAGTGCGACCAGTTCACCGCGACCGACTCCAGGGGCGGCCGGCGCACGGTCCAGGTCATCGAGGATCAGGTTCCCGCCGTGGGCGACGCCCGGCAGGGTCTCCAGGTGACCGTCACGAGCACGGGTGCCGGCCAACCCACCACGCTCACCCTGGAGTTGGCGGTCGTCCGGGTCGGCACCGACGCGATCACCGTCACCTCCGGCGGCCTCGGCGGCACGGAGTCCGACACGACCGAGGTCGCCGTGCGGCAGGGCACCTCGCACCTGAAGGACGTCCTGGCCGGCCGGACACCGCCCGCCCAACCCGGCAACCTGGACTGACGGTTCGCCGTCCCCGAAGAAGATTCGCCCCGATCGCCGCGAACCCTTGGGCCGGGTGATCAACCGGCGGCACAATGGCGGGGACGGCAACGCGGGCGACAAGGAGCCAGGACGTGAGTGACAGCGACACCCCGGCAGAGGGACCGACCCGGCTCAACACCGGTGTGGCGCACAACGCTCGCGTGTGGAACTACTGGATCGGCGGCAAGGACCACTACGAGATCGACCAGCGGGTCGGCGAGCACGTGGCCGGCATGTTCCCGGTGATCCGTGAAGTGGCCCGCGCCGACCGGGACTTCCTCGGCCGGGCGGTGCGGTTCCTGGCCGGCGAGCGCGGGGTACGGCAGTTCCTCGACATCGGTAGCGGACTGCCGACGGTCGACAACACGCACGAGATCGCCCAGCGCGTGGCACCGGACGCGCGGATCGTGTACGTCGACAACGACCCGCTGGTGCTGTTCCACGCCCGCACCCTGCTGACGAGCACCCCCGAGGGCGTCACCGACTACATCGACGCGGACGCGCACGACCCGGCGTCGATCGTCCAACGGGCCACGGACACCCTCGACTTCGACCGCCCCATCGCGGTGATGATGCTGGGCATCCTGAACTTCTTCCTCGACACCGAGGAGGCCCGGGAGGTCGTGCGCAGCGTCATGGCCTCGGTCCCCTCGGGCAGTTTCCTGGTCCTCACGCACCCGACCTTCGACGCCGACCTCGGCGGTGCGGGCAACGTCCCGGCGATGGAGTTCTGGAACGAGAACGCCACTCCCCCGATCACCGCCCGCAGCCGCGCCGACGTCGCCGCCTTCTTCGAGGGCCTCGACCTCCTCGACCCCGGCCTGGTGCCGTGCTCCCAGTGGCGCCCGGACTCCGACTCCCCGGCCGTGGTACCGCAGTTCGGAGCGGTGGCCGTGAAACCCTGACGGCGCAGCCGACCGCGCAGGACGCGACCGTGGAGGACGTATGACCACCCTTGCCGACCCACTGCCCGGCGGGCGCCCCGGCGAGGTCGAGCGCGCCACCGCGCTGGCCACGGAGCTGACCGGGCGGGGGGTGCACGGGATCGTCCTGGCCTACGTCGACACCGCGGGCGTGGGCCGGGTGAAGACGGTCCCGACCGCGAAGCTCGCCTCGGCCGCGGCCTGGGGCGTCGGCATGTCCCCGGTGTTCGACACCTTCCTGGCCAACGACTCCATCGTCACCACCGATGTCCTCGGCTCGCCGGACGGCGACCTGCGTCTGTATCCCGACCTCGACCAGCTGGCCGTCCTGTCCGGTCAGCCCGGCTGGGCCTGGGCCCCGGTCGACCGGATCACCCAGGAGGGCGAGCAACACCCCGGCTGCAGCCGCACGTTCCTGCGCCGAGTCGTCACGGACGCGGAGCGGCGGCTCGGGGTCACCTTCCGGGCGGGCATCGAGATCGAGTGGGCCCTCGGCCTCGGCACGGCACCCGACGGCGCGTTCGTCCCCGCCACGACGGGTCCGGCGTACAGCGCGACCCGACAGGTCGAACTGAGCGACTACGGCGCCGAGTTGCTGTCGGCCCTGGCGGCACAGGGTGTGGACGTGGACCAGTTCCATCCCGAGTACGCGGCCGGCCAGTTCGAGCTGTCGGTGGGCGCGCTGGACCCGGTCGCGGCGGCCGACCGCAGTGTCCTGGTACGGCAGACCGTCCGCGCGGTGTCCCAACGGCACGGTCTGCGCGCCTCGTTCACGCCTGCCGTCTTCGCGCAGGGCGTCGGCAACGGCGGGCACATCCATCTCTCCGCCTGGCGCGACGGCGCGAACCTGCACACCGGGGGCGACCGGCGTTACGGCATGACGGCCGAGGCCGAGTCGTTCGCGGCCGGTGTCCTCGCCCGCCTCCCGGCCCTCACCGCCGTCACGGCGCCCAGCCCGGCCAGCTACTTCCGCCTCCAACCCTCCCAGTGGGCAGGGGTGTTCACCGCGTGGGGCCGGGAGACCCGCGAGGCCGCGGTGCGCGTCGTCACCGGTACGGCCGGGCTGCGCGCGCAGGCGGCGAACCTGGAGGTGAAGCCGGTCGACCTGGCCGCCAACCCCTATCTCGCCCTCGGCTGCCTGATCACCGCCGGCCTCGACGGCCTCGCCTCCTCCACCGCCCTGCCCGAGGAGACCACCGGAGACCCCGCACACCTCGGCACGGCGGAGGCAACGGCCCGTGGTGTACGGCGACTTCCGACCTCGCTGGCCGAGTCCGTCGCGGAGTTCCGCAGGGACGAGCTGCTGCGGGCCGCGCTGGGGCCGGTACTCGCCGACGCGGTGATCGCCGTACGAGAGGGTGAGATCGCGGCCGTGGCCGAGCTGGACGACGAGCGGATCGCGGCGGCCTACCGCTGGAAGTACTGACGATGGGCACCGGACCGGTCCACGAGGCGCTCGCCGCCCTGCGGTTGGTGGACCACCACTGCCACGGAGTCGTCACCGAGGAGCTGGACCGGGCGGCCTTCGAGTCGCTGCTCACCGAGGGGGACGTCTGGCCCGGCAGCGGGATCTCCCCGTTCGACAGCCCGGTCGGAATCGCCGTACGCCGTTACTGCGCGCCCCTGTTGGACCTGGAGCGGCACGCGCCCGCCGACGAATACCTCGCCCGGCGCGCCGAGTTGGGGCCGGGCGAGGTCAACCGGCGCTTCCTCGCCGCTGCCGGGACCGGAGTGTTCTGCGTCGACACGGGGTTCACCCCGCACTCCATCACCACGCCCGCCGAACTCGCGCGCGCGGCGGGCGCGGTCGCCCACGAGGTCGTACGGCTCGAAACCGTCGCGGAGGCCGTGGCCGCGCGGGGTGTCGAGCCGGACGGTTATGCCGACGCGTTTCGGGCCGCCGCCCTGGACGCGGTGCGGCGGCCGGGGGTGGTGGGGGTGAAGTCGGTGGCCGCGTACCGGACCGGGTTCGATCTCGACCCGGCCAGGCCCTCGGACGCGGAGGTGACCTGGGCGGCCCGCGCCTGGCTGGCCCGCGGCGGACGCCTCGAAGACCCGGTGCTGATGCGGGAGTTGCTGTGGACCGCGGTCGACCTTGGACTCCCCCTCCAGCTCCACACGGGCTTCGGCGACAACGACATCCGGCTGCACCGCACGGACCCCGCCCTGCTGACGGACTGGCTGCACCTGACCGCCGGCACGATCCCGGTGCTGCTCCTGCACTGCTGGCCGTACCAGCGTCAGGCCGGCTACCTGGCGGCCGTCTTCGAGCGGGTTTACCTGGATGTGGGGCTCACCCTGCATCATGTAGGTCCGGTCCGGGCTCGGGATGTACTGGCGGAGGCGCTGGAGATCACACCGTTCCGCAAACTGCTGTACAGCTCCGACGCCTATGGTCCGGCCGAGTTCTACGGGCTCGGCGCGCTGGCGTTCCGCCGGGGTCTGGGGGATCTTCTCCAGGACCGGGTGGACGCCGACGAACTGGGCCTGCCCGACGCGCTGCGACTGGCGCGCTGGGCCGGAGCGGACAACGCCCGCCGGGTCTACCGGCTATCCGACGGACACTGAAAGTATGATCAAGCAATGTCTGACATGACCGATACCACGCCCGGTTGGCTGTCCGCCGACGACCTCGAACAGGCACGCGCCCGCATGCCGATCCTGTACGTCGAGGCGGTGCCCGTCCGCGTCGACGACAGCGGCGAGGTGACCAGCATCGGCCTGCTGCTGCGCATCGGCCCCGACGGCACCGTGAACCGCACCCTCGTCTCCGGCCGGGTACTGCACCACGAGCGGGTCCGCGACGCCCTGCTGCGCCACCTGGAGAAGGACCTCGGCCCGGTCGCGCTGCCCCGCATCCCGACCTCGCTGCAGCCGTTCACGGTCGCCGAGTACTTCCCGACGCACGGGGTCACCCCGTACCACGACCCCCGGCAGCACGCGGTGTCCCTCGCCTACGTCGTGCCGGTCACCGGTGACTGCCGGCCCCGGCAGGACGCCCTCGACCTGGTCTGGTTCAGCCCCGAGGAGGCCGCCTCGGAGGCGCTGCGGAGCGAGATGCCGGGCGGGCACGGGGTGCTGCTCAAGCAGGCGCTGGCGCACGTGGGCTGCGTGTCCTGACCGGGACGGCTCACCCCGTGACACCTCCTTCCGTGAGGCCCGCGAGGACGCGGCGCTGCAGGACGAGGTAGACGAGGACGAGCGGCAGGCTGGTCAGCACCACATGGGCGAACACCAGGTTCCAGCTGACACCGTGCGTGGACGAGGAGGCGAAGGAGTACAGCGTCAGCGTGGCCGCCTGTGAGCCACGCAGCAGGAACAGGGCGAAGTAGAAGTCGTTCCAGACCGAGATGATCAGCATGACCGCACCGGTGAAGAGCACCGGGGTGAGCACGGGCAGCACGATCCGCCAGTAGATCTGCCACTTGTTCGCCCCGTCCAACTGCGCGGCCTCCTCGAAGTCGTGCGGAAGGGTGCGTACGAAGCCGGTGGCCAGGAAGATCACCACCCCGAGCCGGGTGCCGGCGATCACCAGCATGTAGCCGAGACGCGATCCGTTGAGGCCGAGCTGGGTGAGGACGTAGATCGTCGGGATGATCGCCGGGGGCAGCACGATCGACAGCGCGGACGTGTAGTACGCGAACCGCAGCGTCCGCGAGTCGGAACGGGCGTACGCCCAGGCCGCCATCGAGCCGAGCAGCAGCACGGCGAGGATCGTCGGGACGGCCAGCAGCGCGCTGTTGCGCAGGCCGGTGAGGTACGAGCCCTTGTCGATCACCGTGTGGTAATTGGCGCCCGCGCTCCAGTGCTTGGGCCAGCTCATCGACAGGACGCTCGCATCGCCCTGCGTCTTGAGGGAGTTGACGATCAGCAGCCAGAACGGGACGAGGATCCAGGGGATCGCGAAGAGGGTGAGCCCCACGTATCGGGCAACTCCCCGTGTTCGTACGGCGATCGTGCTCACATCGGCACCTCCCGTCGGCGCAACCAGCTCATCAGCGGGACCGCCGTGACGATCACCATCAGCGTGACGACGAAGCCCAGCGCGCTCGCCGTACCGAAGAAGCTCTGCCCGTACTGCGTGTAGACGGCGACGTTGAGCAGGGTCGTCGCGTCGCCCGGCCCGCCCGCTGTCGTCGAGAACACCACGTCGAGCGCGCTGAACGCGCCGACGAGCGAGACGACCACGTTGAACGTCACCGCCGGTGCCAGCAGCGGGAGTTTGACCGACCAGAAGCGGCGGACCGCCCCGGCGCCGTCGAGGGTCGCCGCCTGGAGGAGCTGTTCCGGGATGCGGTTGAGGCCCGCGATGTAGACGAGGGTGATCAGGCCGCTCAGCTTCCACGCGTCGATGGAGGCGACCGCGAGGAGTGCCGTGGTGTCGTGGCCGAGCCAGGCGTAGTGGAACTCGCCGGGCAGGACGGCCGACAGGAAGGCGTTGAGCGGGCCGTGCGCGTTCAGGACCGCGGCCCAGATGTAGCCCGCGGCCAGCGGTGAGATCAGCACCGGGATGAAGAAGAGGGAGCGGAAGAGGGAGTTGACGCGGTTGGTGCGTTGCAGGGCGGTGGCGAGGGCGAGGCCGATCGTGTTCTGTACGGCCATGGCGGTGAGCGCGTAGATCGCGGTGACCGTGATCGCGTGCTTGAGGATGCCGAGTTGGTTCAGGAGCTTGAAGTTGGCGAGCCCGGTCCAGGTGATCGCGTCGCTGTAGCCGGTCCACTGCACGAACGCGAAGAAGGCGTTGGCGAGGAACGGCAGCACGAAGAAGACGAGGACGAGGGCGATGGACGGGAGTGCGAAGGCGTACGGATGCAGCCGGCGGCGGGGGCGGTTGACGGCCAACGGCGGCTCGTCCGGGGCGGGTTGGCCGACCCGGGCGGCGGTGGGCGGGGACGCGTCGTGCAGTGAGGACGTCATACGTCGGTCACCGGTCCCGCGTCACTGCTTGGCCGCGGCGGCGGCCTGTGTGTAGTAGGTCTGCATCTTGTCGGCCACCTGCTGGGGCGTCTCCTGTCCGGCGAGGAGTTTCTGGGCCTCGGCGCCGAAGCTGCTGAAACCCGGCAGGGGCGAGTTGAAAGAGAGCGTGGCGCCCTTGTCGTAGGCCGACTTGACGTCCTGGAGGAGGCCTTGGAGCTGGGGTGTCGCCGTGCCGGAGAGCGTCGGGATGATCTTCGCCTCCTTGATGTAGTCGGCGTAGCCGGCGCCGGTGATGTAGTCGATGAAGTCGACGGCGGCGCGTTCCTTCTTGGAGTCGCCGGTGCTCGGGACGTAGTACGTGCCCAGTGGGCTCGGCGCGTAGTTGGTGACCGGCTTGGTGGCGGAGACGCCGACGAAGCCGACGGCCGCGTCGACCTTGGCGGTGTCGTTGTTCGCGTCGGAGTTCAACAGGCCGATGGAGTCGGAGTTGTTGGCGACCATCGCGGCCTTGCCGCTGAGGACGGCCTTGAAGGAGTCCTCCCATTTGGCCGTGTTGGCATCGGAGTTGAAGCAGCCCGCCTTGCGGAGCGCGTCGTAGGCCTTGAGGGCGGCGACGAACGGGCCGTTGGAGTCGTTGAGTCGGGCCTTGCCGTCGAGGATCGACTTGTCGTAGGCCTGGTCGGTGTTGGACTCGGCGAGGTAGTTGAAGGCGCTGAGGATCTGCGGGGGCCACTGGGAGCCGCCGGCCTCGAAGATGGGTGTGACGCCCGGCGTCTTCGCCTTGAGGGTCTTGCAGTCGGCGGCCAACTCGGCGTAGGTCTGCGGGGGTTGGAGGCCGGCCTTGGTGAAGACCTGCTTGTTGTAGAAGATGCCGTCGACGGACAGCGAGCCGACGGTGGCCGCGTAGACCTTGCCGCCGACGTTGCCGGAGACGTCCGCGAGCGTGCCCTCCTTCTTCACGAAGGGCAGGGCGCTGAGGTCGATCATGTTCTTGGCGGCGTTGAGGGAGAGCACGTCGACCTGGTTGCCGTGCCATTCCAGGATGTCCGGGCGGGCTCCGGTGGCCCATTTGGTCTGCACGGTGCTCGGGAAGCTGTCGGCGGGGATGTCGACCAGGTCGATCGTGTTGCCGGACTTCTTCTCATAGGCCTTGTACAGGTCCAACAGGGCTGTCGGGTCAGCGGTGTTGTGCCAGAGCGTGAGCGTCACTCCGGTCGGGGCCTTGCCCGAGGTGTCGGCCACCTTGCCGGACTGCGCCGAGTCGTCGCCGTTCGCACAGGCCGAGGCCGTGAGACCGATGACGAGGGCTCCTGCGAGCAGGCCGTGACGCCGTCTGTATCCGTTCATGCCGTGGACTCCCCTTCACTGCGGCTCCGAGAGGGGGGTCACACTGGCACGGGCCGGCTCGGCCCCGTCCATCTCCGGATCGAACGCTTAGCTTTCAACACGTGCACGCACGACCGGAGTTGTGGAAGGGCGGGACCGCTGCCGTGGGTCAGGCGGGTTCGCCCGTGCTGCGCTGGCTGGTGCCGGGCTCACCGGTGTCGCGCCGCCACTCGACGACCAGTTCGTCCTTGGTGCCGAAGCGGACCAGATGCCGGCCAACCACGTCCTCAAGGCGGTCGAGGAACTCGGGCTCCGCCTCCACCGCGAGCAGCAGCGCCCCGTCGGTGGCGGTCAGCGAGCCGGTGCCGTCCTGGAAGACGAGACGGCCCTGACCAGTCTCCTCGTCCCAGCTGGTCTCGCTGCGACGGCCCAGGTGGGAGGCGAGTTGTTTGGCGTAGCGCTGCGGTCGGTCGGTGGCGACGCGGGCTTCCGATCGGGACATGGACGACTCCTGGGTGACGGGGATGCGGAACCACTCGATGGTGCCGGAGAGCCGGGCCGACCGTGCGGATACGCCACCCGTCGTGTGCCGCAACGTATGGATGCCTGCTCGGTCGTCTTCACTTCCTAGACGCGGCCCCTCGGTTTCCGTCATGTTTCCCAAGGGCCGGTTCCGTTCCTCTCCCGTCCCTGTCCGCTCGCTGTGCGCGATCACCAGGAGGACGTATGCGTCTGGCACCGCTACAGGAGTTGAACGCGGACCAGTCCGAGTTCCGCGACCGGCTCATCGCCCAACGCGGCGGTATCCACGGGCCGTTCGAGGTCCTGCTGCGCAGCCCGCACCTCGGCGACCGGATGGAGGCGCTGAGCACGTACTGCATGCGCGACTCGGCGCTCCCGCCGAACCTGCGCGAACTGACCCTCCTCGTCGCCGCCCGCCGCTTCGACGCGCAGCACTCGTGGAACGCCCACCTGGGCAAGGCGGTTGCGGCCGGTCTCGACCCCTCCGCGCTGGACCGGCTGGCCCGCGGCGAGGACCCGCGCTTCGACCGCGCCGACGAGGCGATCCTGCACCGGTTCGCCGTCCAGGCGTTGACGGTCCACTTCGTCGACGACGAGACGTACGCCGCGGCGCTCGCGGAGTTCGGCGAGGCCGCGCTGGTCGATCTGGTGGTCGCACTCGGCACCTTCGCGACGCTCGCCCTGGTCCTCAACACCTTCCAGGTGGACCTTCAGCCCGACCGGGAACCACCGTTCCCGGACGTACACGCCTTCCAGCACATCCGGCCGGACCAGGAGAAACCGTGACCTCGCCCCGCAACGAGCCCGTCTCCTCCGACGCGTCGCAGGAGGCGGGACGGCTACGGGTCGGTGTCGTCAGGACCGACATCACCCCGACCGACCTGACCGGTCTGCACCCCCTGCCCGGCACGTTCTCCGGCGTGCACGACCGGCTGTTCCTGCGCGCCCTGTACCTCAGCGACGGCGAGACCGAAGTCGCCCTGGTCTCGCTGGACTTGATCGAGGCCGGCGACATCACACCGGTGCGCGAGCGCATCGAACGCGAACTCGGCATCCCCATCGACCACATCGTCATCACCGCGACGCACACCCACAACGCCCCTCGCATCGCGGACGTCTCACCCGGCGCGCTGGCCCACGCGGGCGGCCCGGAGTCCTTCGCGTACACGGAGGTCGTCTACGGCCGGATCGTCGCCGCCCTCCGACAGGCAAGGTCGACGGCGCGCCCGGCCCGGTTCGGCGTCGGCACCGGAACCGCCGACGTCAACATCAACCGGGAGGAGTTCGTCGACGGCCGATGGACGCTGGGCCAGAACCCGGCGGGGCCGTCCGACAAGACGGTCTGGGTCCTCAAGTTCGAGAGCCTGGACGGCGATCCGATCGCACTCCTCCTCAACTACGCCGTCCACTCGACGGTGGTGCTCGGCACCGGGGAGGTCAGCGGGGACCTCGCCGGAGCCGCCTGCCGTTACCTGGAGGAGAGTTACGACGGTGATCTGGTCGCCCTGTGGACCGTCGGCGCACTCGGCGACCAGGATCCGCGCGTCAACATCGGGGTGCCGTTCGGCGTCGCCCCCACCGCACGGCAGAAGACCCGCGCCTACGCGGCCATGGAGGCGCAGGGCCTGATCGTCGGCGCCGAGGCGCTGCGTGTCGCGGACGGGATCGGCGAGTTGACGCATGCGGTGCGCATCGGGGCCGGGCAGCGAACGGTGGCGTGTCCGGTGAAGGCCGGCCAGGACGTCATGGAGACGATGAGGCAGGAACTCGTCGACTCCGTGCCGCTGCGTCTGTCCCTCGTCCAGCTCAACGAAGTGGCACTGGTGGGCGTGTCCGGTGAGGTCGTCACCGACATCTACCGCCGGCTGCGGGACGAGTCACCGCTCGCCCGCACCCTGCTGATCTCCATCGCCAACGACCGCATCGGCTACCTCCCCGACGACGCCCGTTACGACCGCCCCGTCCACTCGGTCAACGGCTGCCCGATCGCCCGGGGGCACGCCGAGGACGCCATCGTCGACGGGGTGGTCGGGCTGATCTCCGAGCAGCTGCGGACCGTACGGTGACCCCGGTGCCGCTACGCGCGGGCGCGGGCAAGGCGGTTGTCGATCTGCCGGCCTCGCTCTTCCCCGTGGACGGTTTCACCACCGTCCACGACCCGCTCCACGTACGGGTGCTCGTCGTCGACGACACGGTGACACGGCTCGCCCTCGCGGTGATCGAGCAGACATCGGTCTTCGAGGACCAGATCGCCCGTGCGAGGGAGATTCTGCACGAGGTCTGCGCGGTGGACCCGGCACACGCGCTGATCGTGGCGAGTCACACCTTCTCCGCGCCGCACGTCCAGCCGCCGGGGCGCGCACCGGAGGGCGAGGAGGAGCGGAACGCCCGCCTGAGCGGCGCCGTGGACGACGCGCTGGCGTCGGCCGCGGCCGACGCCGTACGGTCCCTGCGGCCCGCCCGCACCGGCTTCGGGCTCGGCACCTGTCGCGTCAACGTCCAGCGGGACGTGCGTACTTCACACGGCTGGTGGCTCGGCGCCGACGACAGCGGCCCGACCGACAACAGCGTGGGCGTCCTACGGATCGACAGCTCGGACGGCGTGCCCGACCGCCCGATCGCCGTACTGGTGAACCACGCCGTCCAGTCCTCGGTGCTGAACGGCTCGCTGACCCGGTCCGGCGACCGCGAGATCAGCGCCGATCTGGCGGGCGCGACCGCGACCCGCGTCGAACAGCACTACGGCGACGGCACGGTCGCCCTGTTCCTGGTCGGTGCGGCCGGCGACCAGGCCCCCTACCTGACCGCTGTCCGCACCACGGTCGACGAGAACGGTCGACTCCGCCGATCCGACACCCAGGACGCGGGACACACACTGGTCGACCTGCTCGGTGAACGACTCGCCACCGAGGCCATCCGCATCACCGACGGCATCCGCACCACGGGACCGACAGCGCCGCTGCGGGTGGTGCACGGCAGCGTCGAGGTTCCCGCCCAACTCCCCCCGGCGGGTGGCCTGCACACCCTCCGCCCCACGACCCGCTACGACTTCGCTCCGGACGGACTCTCCGAGGCCCCGGTCGTGGTGGCCAGGATCGGCGACACCGTACTCGCGGGACTGCAGGCCGAGTTGAACGCCTGCACCGGCCTCGACCTCAAAGCCGCGTCACCGTTCCCCGCCACCTGTGTGGTCACCATGGTGAACGGTGCCGCCAAGTACATGGCGGACGCCGGGAGTTACGACCGGATCACCTACGAGGCGATGAACTCCCGGTACGCGAAGGGCGCCGCCGAGACCGTCGCGGCGCGGCTGGTGGAGATCCTGCGGTCGCTCTGAAGCCGCTACTGCCGCGCGCGGGCGGCCAGTTCGACGGCGTGGCCGAGGGCGAAGAGGCGATCCAGCCGATCCGGATGGCCGACGAGTTGCAGCCCGAGCGGCATGCCCCGGCCGTCCCGGTGCCCCGGTACGGTCAGCGCCGGCAGACCGAGAACCTGCCACGGCCTGCTCAGGACGGGTGAGCCGGTGACCGTCAGCCCGTGCGGTGCGGACCCGAGAGCGGCCGGACCCAGGATCGCGTCCACTTCGGTCAGCAGCGTCAGCATCTCGGCGCGCTCCCTCCGCGCGATGGAGAGAGCGCGTCGGTAGTCCGCGTCCGTGACGGCCCGGCCCTGTGCCAGAAGTTCGTTGAGAGGTGTGCTCAGCCGTTCGGGGCTCGCGCCTTCGGTGGCCAGCGTGCGGGCGGCCTCGTACGCCATGACCGTCGTCTGGGCCTCGACGAGCCGTGGTGTGAGGGCGGGCAGATCGACATCCACGAGCACCGCGCCGCGGGCCACCGCATGCTCGGCGCTCCACGCCAGGGCCTGCCTCATGTCCGGTGCGATGTCGCCGAGTTCAGCGCCCGACCACACGGCCAGCCGGGGCCGGGACGGCGGTTCGACGGGGTCGGCAGGCATGCTCGGTTCCGTCAACGCCCCATGGACGAGCCGGAGATCGGCGACAGTGGGAGTGAGCAGTCCGACCGCGTCGAGGCTCGGGGCCAGCGCCTGGAACCCCGCGGTGTCGAGGGGTCCCCCGGCCGGGAAGACGAACCCCGCGACTCCGCAGTACGCGGCCGGCCGCGTCAGCGAACCCGCGGTCTGGCTGCCGAGCGCGAGGGGCACCACACCGGCGGCCACGGCGGCGGCGGAACCGCTCGACGAACCGCCGGGCGTGTGCGCCGGGTTGTGTGGATTCCTGGTCGGTCCCGGCGAGAAGTAGGCGAACTCCGTGGTCACCGTCTTGCCCAGGGGAATCGCCCCGAGCCGTCTCAGCCGGGCCACCACGGGCGCGTCGGCGACGGCGGCCCGACCACCCTGCCGTAGCGCCGAGCCGCACCCGGTGGGCAGGCCGCGCAGGTCGATGATGTCCTTCACCCCGAACGGAACTCCCCGCAGGAGACCGGTGGTTGGCGTGGCATCGAGTTCACTGGCGGCCTGTGCGGCGCCGTCCCGATCGACCCGTACCCACGCGTGTACGTCAGGCTCGGTCAGGTCGAGGCGTTCCAGCGCCCCGGCGATCACCTGGCTCGCGTCGAGTTCGCCCGCGGTGATGCCGTCCACCAGGGCGGACAGGGTCGTGTCGTGCGTCATCGGGTGTCGCCTCCTTCTGCTGCTCGCTTTCAGGCCGACCCGCGCTCGATCACCCGTCCCGGCGTCCTGGTGAGCCCGCCCGTGCCGAGGCCGAGCGCGACGCGTGCGGCGAGCCGGCCGTGGGCCTCGGCGTCGATGTGGATGGTGGTGAGCGCGGGGGTGACCAGGGCGCCGTACTCGGTGTCGTCGTAGCCGATGACGGCCACGTCGGAGGGGACGCTCAGCCCCAGGTCGAGCAGGGCGGTCAGGGTGCGCAGAGCGATGTCGTCGTCGAAGGCGGCGACCGCCGTCACCTCGTCGTGCGCGGCGAGGAACGCCCTGACGGCCGCGGTTCCGGCCTCTCTCGGCCGGGGCACGGCGAACGGGACCAGCGGAGGCAGTCCGAGCCGGTCCGTGGTCGCGCGGGCGAAGCGCAGGCGCAGTTCGGTCAGCGGCGTGTCGTCGCCGGGCAGGGCCATCGCCATGCGGGTGTGGCCGCGGCCCGCCAAGTAGCCGATCTGCAGGGCGGCATGGGCGGCGAAGCCGTTCTTCCAGTCCTCCTCGTCGGGCTCGTGGCCGCTCAAGTAGGGCTCGGCGAACCGGAGTACGGCGCGGGGCGCGATGGTGTCGAGGATCTGCTGCGTCGAGTGCGGCGCCGAGTGGCCGTGCCGTACGAGCAACACATGGTCGTGCGCGGCGAGTTCGTCGTCCAGGCCACGGACGTAACTGCGCGAGTAGTTGCCCTCAAGACCCCAGTCGATGTTCAGCACGACGATCCGCGAGGAGCCCTCCCGCAGGGCCCGCGCGATCCCGTGCGGGACATAGCCGAGGTCACGCGCCGCGCCCTTCACCCGCTCGCGGGTCGCCGCCGAGATCGTCTGGTTGGGATCGTCGTTCAGGACGAAACTGACGGTGGCCCGCGACACCCCGCTCGCCGCGGCGACATCGTTCAGCGTCACCCGCCGGGCACCGCCCATCACCACTCCCCGCTGCCGTCCGCCGTACCGCCGGCGGACGCCCTGCCACTGCCGAAACCTCGCATGTGCGCACCTTAATCCAGCCCACCCTCTGTCGTACGCGAGCCGCTTCGGTGTCGGGACAAGCGCGAGGATCGTGCGCAAGTACGGGTTCTCGATCAGCCTCTTCTGTACGTCAGTTCTTGCCCTTGGTGACGACCCACTTGCGGCCCACCCAGTTGCCGACCGTCTCGTAGCCGGAGCGGAAGGAGCCGAGCCACCTGAGCTTCAGGTCGGCCTCGGCGGTGGACTTGACGGGGGTGTAGCTGCTCGCGTCGGTGGCCGGGCCGCCGGTGGTGTTCTTGGCGTAGTACGGGAAGGGGTAGACCGGGCGGGAGGCGGTGGTGTTGCCGCTGCTGTCGACCGACTTGGTCGTCAGGCTCGCCGGGGCGTCGCCCTTGGTGACCCAGTCGGTGATCGCGGTGAGCGCGTCGAAGGTGTCCGGGCCCTGGCCGCCGCCGCAGTGCGCGACGCCGGGGAGCAGGAACAGCCGGGCGAAGCTCTTGGTGGCCGCCTCGCCGCCCATGACCTTCTCAACCGCCTTGTAGTAGGCCATCGTTCCGACGGCCGGGATGTGCTGGTCGCCGAGCCCGTGCCAGAGGACGAGTTTGCCGCCGGCCTTCTTGAACGCGGTGAGGTCGGGGTCGGTGGCGTCGTACATGCCCTCGTTGGGCCGCATCACCTTGTCGTAGTAGGCGGCCGTGAACTTGATGTCCTTGTAGGTCAGGGCGGGTTGGGGGCTGTCGAAGATCTGGTAGCGCAGGGTCTCCCGGACGAAGCTGATGTCGCCGCTGGCGCCGGTCGCGGTGGCCGGGGTGATGATGCCGGCCCAGTTCAGCTCGGAGCCGCGCAACTGGTAGCCCGGGTAGAGGAGTTCGCCGTGTTCGTCGGTCGGTCCGGCGTAGATGCGGCGGAGGGTGGTGACCTGGTCGGCGGTCAGGCAGTAGGCGTCCGACGTCGAGGTCTGGCCGGACTCGCACTGGATGCTGCCCGGGTCCCAGGTGCAGCTGAGCGGGTCGGCGATGATGCCGTCGGCGGGGGCGCCGCAGCCCTTGAGGACGGCCTTGTGGAGGTCGGCGAGGTCGGCGTTGGTGATCGTCGCCGGACCGCCGTCGAGGTACACGGACTGGGCGGTCCAGGCGTGCGAGAAGGTGTTCAGCGCGGTGAAGTTGTTGGCCGGGGCGCCGGCGATGATCCCGTCGAAGTCGGTCGGATAGCGCTGGGCCTCGGTGAGGGCCTGGTGGCCGCCCTGCGAGCAGCCGTCGAAGTAGGAGTGGGTGGCTGCCTGGCCGTAGTACTGCTTGATGACGGCCTTGGCCGCCTGGACCAGTTCGTGGTCGGACTTGTAGCCGAAGTCGGCGCTCAGGGTGGGGTCGGTGGAGAAGAGGCCGCCGCCCTGGTAGTGGCCCTCGTCGCTGGAGGCGACGGCGAAGGCGCCGGTGGTCAGCGGGACGCAGCCGGCGGAAGCGGGGGCGCTGGTCACGTTGACGTTGCCGCACAGGCCGCCGCAGCCGACCTGGAGGTAGTTGGCCTGCCAGCCGGTCTCGGGCAGCTTGATCTCGAAGTGGAGTTGCGGGGCGATGACGCCCTTGACGTCACAAGCGGCCCAGCTGCCAAGGGTGTTGGCGCTCGCGGCGAGTTCGGTGGCCGAGGTGATCTCGAAGGGCACACCCGGGACGGCGGCGGCCAGGTCGAGTTGGGCGATGCCGGAGCAGGACATGGCCGGTGCGATGCCCGCGGTCGTGGTGTTCGCCGAAACGGCGTTCGCGGAGGCCGAGTTGGCGGCCCGCGCACTGCCGGTCGTGCTGTTGGCCAGCGCCACGCCCGCTCCGGTCACCAGCGCGACGGCCGCGGCGAGGGTCGCCATGAAGCCGGCCGAGTTCCACCGACACCATCTGAACAGCTTGGGCATGCTGAGTACTCCGTTCGCTCGCCGGACCGGGGTCGTGCAGGCACGGCGAGGAACGTAGCTCTCCGGTAATCCGCAGGCAATAGCGTCGACTCTATTGTTGACGATTTCGTCGGAGACTCTGGCGTGATATCGCTGACCAGGCCCGGAGCCCACGCAGGCCGCAACGTTAGCTTTCGCGCGCTGCCGCTCAAGTCGAAGGCCGTTCACCCGGTGACGGGCGAACGGCCTTCGGCGTCAGGTCACTTCAGGTCTGTTCAGGAGTCCTGTGCGTATTCCGCAGCCGCGTCCAGCAGCCAGTCCGTCAGATACCCGGCGAAGGACGAACGCACCAACACCCAGAATCCCGCGCCGGGTTCGTCCCGGGCGACCAGCACGACCTGGGTGCGGGCCAGCGTCGTCTGGGCGCAGCGTCCGGGGCCGAAGGCACGCGGGTGCAGGTCCAGCGGGCAGCCGTGCGCGAGCAGGTCGCGGGCGCGGGCGCCGGAGACGAGGAGGGTGGTGCGCTGGGCCGAGACATCGGTGACGGCGATGTGTTCGTCACCTGCCGCCGCCCGAATCCGGTCCTCCACGTCCCTCTGGGTGTCCGGCGGTCCCACCACTAGCCACTCGTCGGGACCGAGCCACAGTGCGGTCAACTCCCCGGCCCGCACAACGGTGTTGGGCTCCACGGGAAGTGACAGACCGAGCGCGAGTCCTACGGCGTCCGCCGCCGCGCCCTTTCCGTCGAGCCGGACGTTCACCTGGGCCAGGAAGGGCAGTTCGGCCAGCCGGACCGTGCCGCCGGAGGAGCGGGTCGTGGCGGCCAGCCGGCCTGCGGCACCCGCGAGGGGGCTGCGGCGCGGCACGGAAAGGACGGTGTCAGCCATCGCGGCGGGCTCCTTCGGGGTCGTAGAGGACGGGGCTTGCGACGGTGACCGGGATCAGCCGGTCGCCCACCGGGGCGTAGAGGCGTTCGCCGATGCGGTCCCGGCCGCCCTTGATCAGGGCGAGGGCGAAGGTGCGGCCGAGGGCGGCGCTGCGGTAGCTGGAGGTGACATGGCCGAGCATCGGGACGGGCGGGGCGGGCAGCACGCTGTCCGTGATCAGTTGGGTGCCCTCGGGGAGGAAGGCGGCGGGATCGTCGGGGAGGAGGCCGACCAGGTGCTTGCGGTCGGGGCGGACGGCGTCGGCGCGGGCGAAGGAGCGTTTGCCGATGAAGTCGGGCTTCTTCTTCGACACCGCCCAACTCATGCCCAGGTCCTGGGGGGTTACGGTCCCGTCGGTGTCCTGGCCGATGATCGGGTAGCCCTTCTCGGCGCGCAGGACGTGCATGGTCTCGGTGCCGTACGGGGTGATGCCGAAGGGGGCGCCTGCCTCGTACAAGGCCTCCCACAGGGCGAGGGCCTCCCACGGTGACACGTTGATCTCATAGGCGAGTTCGCCGGAGAAGCTGATCCGGCACACCCTTGCCTCGATGCCCGCGACGGTGGTGTCCCGCCAGGCCATGAACGGGAAGTCGTCGTTGCCGACGGCCAGTTGGGGCGCGAGCGAGCCGAGAACCTCGCGGGAGCGGGGGCCGACCAGGGCGACGGTCGCCCACTGCTCGGTCACCGAGGCGCAGTGGACGCGGAGTTCGGGCCACTCGGTCTGGTGCCACTCCTCCATCCAGTCGAGTACGGCGGCGGCGTTGCCCGTGGTCGTGGTGACCAGGTAGCGGTCCGGTGCGAGGCGGATGGCGGTGCCGTCGTCGAAGACCATGCCGTCCGGGCGGCACATGACGCCGTAGCGGATCATGCCGACCTTCAGGTTGCTCATCATGTTGGTGTAGAGCCGGTCGAGGAAGACGGGTGCGTCCGGGCCCTGTACGTCGATCTTGCCGAGCGTGGAACCGTCCATGAACGCGACGCCCTCGCGTGCCGCCGCGCACTCGCGCAGCACGGCGCTCTCCATGTCCTCGCCGTCCTGCGGGTAGTACCAAGGCCGTTTCCACTGGCCGACGTTCTCGAACAGGGCGCCCTGCATGACATGCCAGTCGTGCAGCGCGGTGGTACGGATCGGGTCGTGCAGCGCGCCCCGGTCGCGGCCCGCGAGGGTGGCGAAGGAGACGGGCGTGTAGGGCGGGCGGAATGTCGTCGTGCCGAGCAACGACACGTCCACGCCCAGGAGTTCGGCGACCACTCCGCTCGCCAGGACGCCTGACGTCTTGCCCTGGTCGTTGGCCGTACCGGCCGTCGTGTAGCGCTTGGTGTGCTCGACCGAGTTGAGGCCGGCGCCGATGGCGCGGGTCAAGTCGGCCACGGTGACGTCGCGTTGGAGGTCGACGAAGCGGGGGGCGTCGGTGGCGGAGGGGACGAGGAAGACCTGCATGGCGGGTGTGTGCGGTTCGGCCGCCGGCTCGGGGAGGTGGGGCGGCTCGGCGGTGTAGCCCTCGGCCTCGATCGCGCGGGCGCCCGCGGCTGCGCCCTGCGCGAGGGCTCCGGCCAGGTTGAGCACGCCGTTCGCGCTGCCCGCGACCTCGACCGCCTGTCGGCAGGTGTCGGGGACGAAGGAGCCGAAGGTGTCGTCGTAGCGCAGTTTGCCGCCTGCCTGGCTGAAGAGGTGGGCGACGGGGTTCCAGCCGCCGGACACCAGGAGGAGCTCGGTCGCGAAGTGCCGGGTCGCGCCCGTGGTTTCGCCATACGGGGCGACGGTCACGGCGGTGATTCGCGAGGCGCCCTCGGTGCCGACGACGGCGTGCCCGGTCAGCACCTCGATACCGGCCTCGCGGGCTCGGCGCGCCCACTCGCCCGGTTCGGACGGACGGGTGTCCACGATCGCGGCGATGTGGATTCCAGCCCTCGCGAGGTCCAACGCGGCTGCGTACGCACTGTCGTTGGTCGTGAAGACGACGGCCTGGCGGCCGGGCAGGACGCCGTGGCGGTTGACGTAGGCGCGGGCCGAGGCGGCGAGCATCACTCCGGGGCGATCGTTGTCCGCGAAGGCAAGTGAGCGCTCGTGGGCACCTGTTGCGAGGACGACTCGGCGGGCCCGGATGCGCCAGACGCGCTCCCTGGAGACGTGGGTGGGGGCCGCGGCGCCGAGGTGGTTGGTGCGGCGTTCGACGGCGAGGAGGTGGTTGTCGTCGTAGTGGCCGAAGACGGTGGTGCGGCGGAGTACGCGCACGTCGGGTGCGGTGGCGAGCTCGTCGCTCAACTCGGCTACCCAGTCGAGGAGTTGGGCGGTGTCCAGCAGGCTGCCGCCCAGCTCTGGGCGGTCGTCGGCGAGGATGACTCGGGCTCCGCTGCGGGCGGCTGCAGCGGCGGCTGCGAGACCGGCCGGGCCCGCGCCTACGACGAGCAGATCGCAGTGGGTGTGGACGGCGTCGTAGCGGGCCGGGTCCGGTTCGGTGGCGAGGCGGCCCTGGCCGGGGAGGCTGGTCGCGACCAGGCCGTCGTAGAGCTCGATCGTTGTCGCGGGGAGCATCGGCTCGGGGAAGGGGGCCTCGATCTGGATGACGGCGTTGGGTTCTTCGACTCCGGCGGTGAAGATGCCTCGGGGGCGGCCGAGTTTGATGCTGGTGCCGGTCTGGATGACGCCGTTGGCCAGGAGGGCGGAGGCTAGGGTGTCGCCCTTGTAGCCCTGGTATTCGGTGCCGTCGAAGGTGAAGGTGAGGGGGGTGTCGCGGTGGATTCGGCCTCGGGTGGGGTGGCGGAACGGATGACCCGCGGCAGAGCCGCTGATGGATGCAGCGCCCCCGCCGCCCCTACCCGTCCCGTCCTCCAGGGGCTCTGCCCCTTCGACCCCGCCCCCAGGGGGCTCCGCCCCCTGGACCCCCGTCGGCCCCGAAAGGGCCTCGTCCTCAAACGCCGGACGGGCTGAATTTGCCGACCCTCGCTGAACAGTGGACGCCGGACGGGCTGGTACGACCGGCCTTGGCTGAATGGTGGCCGGTCGCTCCTCCCCCGCCCGATACACCGTCAGGATCTCGTTCGTCGAGGTGTCCCGCACCGCGTTGAACCAGCGGCGGCAGCCCGCCGCGTGGCTCCACCGTTCCGCGAACGGGCCCTTGGGGTTGTCTCGGAAGAACAGGAAGCGCGCCCACTCCTCGTCGGTCAGGTCGGCCTGGTTCTCCGGGTAGGCCACATGGGCCTGGCCGCCGTAGTGGAACTCGGCTTCGTCGCGGGGCCCGCACCAGGGGCAGGGGATCAGCAGCATGGTTGGGCTCCCTAGTGGGCCACCGCGGCGGCGCCGTGCTCGTCGACGAGCGCGCCGGTGGTGAAACGGTCGAGCGAGAAGGGGGCGTTGAGGTGGTGAGGGGTGTCGTGGGCGATGGTGTGCGCGTAGACCCAGCCGACACCCGGGGTGGCCTTGAAACCGCCGGTTCCCCAGCCGCAGTTGAGGTAGAGGTTGTCCACCGGGGTGAGGCCGACGATGGGCGACGCGTCGGGGGTGACGTCGACGATGCCGCCCCAGGTGCGCAGCACATGCGCGCGGGCGAAGACCGGGAAGAGTTCCAGGGCCGCGGACATCTGTTCCTCGATGATGTGGAACGCCCCGCGCTGGGTGTAGGAGTTGTACGAGTCGATGCCCGCGCCCATCACCAACTCGCCCTTGTGCGCCTGGCTTACGTACACGTGGACCGCGTTGGACATGACGACGGTCGGGTGGACGGGCTCCAGCAGCTCAGACACCAGGGCTTGCAACGGGTGGCTCTGGAGCGGGAGTTGGATGCCCGCCATGGCCGCGAGGACGGAGGTGTGGCCAGCCGAGCAGAGTGCCACCTTGCCCGCCGCTATCGGGCCGAGCGTGGTCTGTACGCCGGTCACCCTGCCATCGACCATGTCGAGTCCGGTGACCTCGCAGTTCTGGATGATGTCGATGCCGGCGGCGTCGGCTGAGCGGGCCAGGCCCCAGGCGACGTGGTCGTGCTTGGCGATGCCTGCGCGCGGCTGGTAGGTACCGCCCATCACCGGATAGCGCACGTCCGGCGAGACGTTGACGATCGGGCAGACCTCCTTGACCTGCCGTTCGTCGAGCCACTCCGCGTCCACGCCGTTCAGCCGGTTCGCCTCGACGCGGCGCACGCTGTCGCGGACGTCCTGGAGGCTGTGGGCGAGGTTGAGCACTCCGCGCTGGGAGAAGAGGATCGGGTAGTCCAGCTCCTCCTCCAGCCCCTCCCAGAGTTTGAGAGCGTGCTCGTAGATGCCCGCGCTCTCGTCCCACAGGTAGTTGGAGCGGATGATCGTGGTGTTGCGGGCCATGTTGCCGCCCGCCAGCCAGCCCTTCTCCAGCACCGCGACATTCGTGATGCCGTGGTTCTTCGCCAAGTAGTGGGCGGTGGCCAGGCCGTGGCCACCGCCGCCGACCACGATCACGTCGTACGAGCGTTTCGGCTCGGGGGTGCGCCAGAGCCAGTCGGGGTGTTCGGGGAGGTCGGCGCCGGGCGTGCGGGGGCTCATCGGGCTTCTCCGGCTTCCTCTGGAACAGCTTCTTCTGGAACAGCTTCTGCTACGGCCGACAGGTGCGGGTAGAGCGGGTGTTTCGCCGCCAGTGCCTCCGTGCGGGCGCGCAACGCGCCGATGTCCGGCTCCGGTTGGAGGGCGAGCGCGATCACGTCGGAGACCTCGGCGAAGTCCTCCTCCGTGAAGCCTCGGGTCGCCAGCGCGGGAGTGCCTATGCGGAGGCCGGACGTGACCATGGGCGGGCGCGGGTCGAAGGGCACGGCGTTGCGGTTGACCGTGATGCCGATCTCGTGGAGCAGGTCCTCCGCCTGCCTGCCGTCCAGCTCCGAGTCGCGCAGGTCGACCAGGACAAGGTGGACGTCCGTGCCGCCGGTGAGGACCTTCACCCCGGTGGCCGCCACGTCGGCGCGGGTCAGGCGTTCGGCGAGGATTCGGGAGCCGGCGAGTGTCCGGGCTTGGCGTTCCGCGAACTCGGGTGAGGCCGCGACCTTGAACGACACGGCCTTCGCGGCGATGACATGCTCCAGCGGGCCGCCCTGCATGCCGGGAAACACCGCCGAGTTGATCTTCTTGGCGAGGTCGGCCTCGTTGGTGAGGATGACTCCGCCGCGCGGGCCGCCGAGGGTTTTGTGTGTCGTCGTCGTGGTCACGTGTGCGTGCGGGACCGGGTTGGGGTGTAGTCCGGCGGCTACCAGGCCCGCGAAGTGCGCCATGTCGACCATCAGCAGGGCGCCCACCTCGTCGGCGATCCGCCGGAACGCCGCGAAGTCCAACTGCCGTGGATACGCCGACCAGCCCGCGATGATCATCTTGGGGCCGTGTTCCTTCGCGAGGCGTTCCACCTCGTCCATGTCGACCAGGTTGTCGGTCTCGGACACGTGGTACGGCACCACGTTCAGCATCTTGCCGCTGTAGTTGAGGCGCATGCCGTGCGTGAGGTGTCCGCCGTGCGCGAGGTCGAGGCCGAGGATCGTGTCGCCGGGCTTCAACAGGGCGAAGAAGACTGCCGTGTTGGCCTGAGCGCCCGAGTGCGGCTGCACGTTCGCGAAGCCCGCGCCGAAGAGGGACTTGACCCGCTCGATGGCCAATCGCTCGGTGACGTCGACGTGTTCGCAGCCACCGTAGTAGCGGCGGCCGGGGTAGCCCTCCGCGTACTTGTTGGTGAGGACCGAGCCCTGCGCCTCCAGTACGGCGGAGGGCGCGAAGTTCTCGGAGGCGATCATCTCCAACGTGGACTGCTGGCGGTGCAGTTCGGCGCGGAGCGCGGCGTGGACCTCGGGGTCCAGTTCCGCCAACGGGGTGTTCAGCGCGTTCATTCGGAGTTCTCGTCCTTCCGGTCAGCCACGGAGACGGGACATCGTCGGGTCGAACAGCGGCTCCGCCGCCACGACCGCCTCGACGCGCTCGTCGAAGTAGCCGATGTGCAAGGTCGTGCCGGGGGTGGCGAGTTCGGACGGCAGCCAGGCGTAGGCGATGCCCTTGCCGATCGTGTAGCCGTAGGCGGCGCTGGTGACGTAGCCGACGGCGCGCTCGCCGTCGTAGACCGGCTCCTTGCCCATGACGACCGAGCGGGGGTCGTCGATGGTGAGACAGGTCAACTGCCTCTGTACGTCGGTCTTTCGGCGTTCCAGTGCGGCCTTGCCGAGGAAGTCGCCCTTGTCGAGCTTGACGGCGAAGCCGACGCCGGCCTCGTAGGGGTCGTGCTCGTAGGTCATGTCGGTGCCGAAGGAGCGGTAACCCTTCTCCAGGCGGAGGCTGTTGAAGGCGCCGCGTCCGGCGATGACACCGCCGAGCGGCTGCGCGGCCTGCCACAGGGTGTCCCAGAGTTTCTGGCCCTGGTCGGCGGTGGTGTACAGCTCCCAGCCGAGTTCGCCGACGTAGGAGAGGCGCATGGCGGTGACCGGGACCGTTCCAATGTAGGCCCGCTTGGCGCGGAAGTACTTGAGGCCGTCGTTCGTGAAGTCCTCGTCCGTCAGGGGCTGGAGAACCTTGCGGGCCAGTGGGCCCCACAGGCCGATGCAGCACGTGCCGGGGGTGATGTCGCGGACCTGGACCGTTCCATCGACGGGCAGGTGGCGGGTGAACCAGTCGAGGTCGAGGTTGCCGTTGGCGCCGACCTGGAACTGGTCGCGGGCCAGGCGGGCGACGGTGATGTCGCTGCGGATGCCGCCGTCCTCGTCCAGCAGGAGGGTGTACGTCACCGAGCCGACCGACTTGGCGACCTTGCCGGTGACCAGGCCCTCCAGGAAGTCGGCGGCTCCGGGGCCGGTCACTTCGAGGCGTTTGAGGGCCGTCATGTCGTACAGCGCGACGGTCTCGCGGGTGGCCTGCGCTTCGGCGCCGACGATGGGCGACCAGTACTGGGCCGCCCAGTCGTTGGGGGTGGGGATCGAACGGCCTTCCACCAGGCCCGAGTTGGCCTCGTACCACTGCGGGCGCTCCCAGCCGTTCGCCTCCAGGAAGACCGCGCCGTGTTCCTGCTGGCGGGTGTGGAAGGGGCTGGTGCGAATCGGGCGCGGCCTACCGGACGGCTGGAGGGGGTGGAGGATGTCGTAGACCTCGACGAAGTTCTGGCAGTCGCGGGCCAGGACGTATTCCGGGGCGAGTTGGTGCGGCTCGAAGCGGTTGACGTCGCACTCGTGGAGGTCGAAGGACGAGCAGTGGCCGTCGACCAGCCACTCGGCCATCGCGCGGCCGACGCCCGCCGAGTGCGTGACCCAGACCGCCTCGGCGACCCAGAAGCCCTTGACCTCCGGGGACTCACCGAGGAGCGGGAAGTTGTCGGTGGTGAAGGAGAAGAGGCCGTTGATGCCCTCCTCGACCTTCGCGTCCTTCGTCGCGGGGAGCAGGGACTGCGTTTCCGTCCAGGCGGGCGCGAAGTCGTCCTCCGTGAACTTGAGGACGGAGGGCATGTCGTCGGCCTCGCCGACCGAGAGGATGTCGTCGGCCGAGATGGGCATCGGGCGGTGGCCGTAGTAGCCGATGCCGATGGCGTCGAAGCGGTCGCGGTAGTAGAGGTCGGCGTCCTGGTGGCGCAGGATCGGGCGGACGGCCTCCTCGGTCTGGCCGGCGAGGGCGGGTACCGGGCCGGTCCAGGCGAGCTGGTGGCCGAGCGGGGTCAGCGGGAGGTTCATGCCGACCATGCGGGCGATCTTCGGGCCCCAGATGCCGGCGCAGCAGACGACGATGTCGGCGGGGAGCTCGCCCTGGTCGGTGAGGACGCCGGTGACGCGGCCGTCGGTCTGCTGGACGTCCAGGACTTCGTGGCGGGCGAGGAAGGTCACGCCGCGTTCGGTCGCCCGGCGGATCTGCGCCTCCACCGCGAGGACGGCCTTCGCGAGGCCGTCGGTGGGGACCAGGAGGCCGCCGAGGACTTTGTCGGGGTTGAGGAGCGGGTGGTGCTCGACGCACTCCTCGGGGCTCAGCAGGCGGGCCTCGATGCCCCAGGCGGTGATCCAGCCGTGGCGGCGGTGGAGTTCGGCGACGCGCTCGGGGGTGGTGGCGACTTCGAGGCCGCCGACCTGGAGGAAGCAGGGCTTGCCGTCGACGTCGAGGGAGCAGAACTTCTCGACCGTGTAGCGGGCCAACTCGGTCATGGTCTTCGAGGAGTTGGTCTGGAAGACCAGTCCTGGGGCGTGCGAGGACGAGCCCCCGGTGGCGGGCAGCGGGCCCTGGTCGACCACGGTCACTTCGGTCCAGCCTCGCGCGGAGATCTCGTCCGCGAGCGCCGCCCCCACGACTCCCGCTCCGATGATGACCACTCGGGGTCCCGCCATCGCCGCACCTCCGGCTAGAAAGCAATCCGGTTGCTGTCTGCGCAACATGCTTCAGGTTGCGCAACTCAATGTGCCCGGCGCGAGGAGCGGGTGTCAAGGGGTCCCGTGACGTCGGAAGACGCCCCCGATCACCGGCCGAACACGGCGATGCCCGGTGGGCGGTACGCGTCCGCGCGCACCGCCCACCGGGCATGGTCAACTCTGTTCTTCCGCCGCCTACTTGAGCCAGGCGTCCACCTTGGCCTGGTTGGCGTCGACCCACTTCTTCGCCGCCGCGTCGTCGGACAACTTGTCCTGCGCTATGTACTTGGCGACGGTGTTCTGGTCCTCGTTCGTCCAGTTGAAGTTCTTCACCAGGTTGTAGGCGGGGCTGCCCGACTTGGCGAACTTCGCACTGACGATCTTGTCGAGGTCGTAGACCGGATAGTCACAGGCGACCTTCGAGGCGACCGCGTCACAACCCGTCGTGTACGCGGGCAGGGTGACCTTCTTGAGCGCGACCTCGGAGAGGAACCACTGCGGCTCGTAGAAGTAGCCGATGACCCACTGCTTGTTCTTCTCGGCGGTGCGGAAGGCCTGGATGAGCGCGGTCTCGCTGCCCGCGTACACCACCTTGAAGTCCAGCTTCAGGTTCTTCACCAGCGCGGCGTCGTTGGTGACGTACGACGGGTCGCCGTCGAGGAGTTGGCCCTTGCCGCCCGACTCGGAGGTCTTGAACTTGGACGCGTACTTGTTGAGGTTCTTGTAGTTCAGGATGTCGGGGTGGGCCTTGGCCAGCCACGGCGGTACGTACCAGCCGATGATGCCTTTGTTGCCGGTCTGGCCGGCCTCGACGGCGGTCTTCTGGCCGGTGATGTACTTCTTCTTGAGGTCGTCGTGGCCCCAGTTCTCCAGGACGGCGTCGACCTCGCCGGTCCCGAAGCCCTGCCAGGCGATCTCCTCTTTCAGGTCCTTCTTGTCGACCGTACAGCCGAGTTGGTGCTGGGCGACGTACGCGACGACCGCCGCGTCCGCCTCGTAGCCCACCCACGGGTTGACCGCGAGGTTGAAGGTCCCGCACTTTGCCGAGCTGCCCGAGCTGCTGCCCGAGCCCGAGGAGGTGTCGCCGACCTTCGCCCCGCCGCACGCGGTGAGGGTGAGGCCGAGGACGGCCAGGCCGGCCGCGCCGGTTCGCCAGTGTCTTGCCATGGTGTCGTGCTCCTTAAGCGCTGGTTCGGCGCGCGGCCGCCTGCGTGATCCGGTCGAACATGACTCCGAGCAGTACGATGGCCAGCCCCGCCGCCAGACCCTTTCCGAACAGCTCGCTCTGCGAGAATCCGGCCACGACGTCGTAGCCGAGGGCGCCGGCTCCCACCAGGCCGCCCACAACAACCATCGACAGCACATAGATCAGGCCCTGGTTGGTCGCGAGAGTCAGGGCGCTGCGTGCCATCGGGAGTTGAACCTTGGTGATGATCTGCCAGGTGTTGCAGCCGGCCGCGGTCGCCGCCTCGACGGTGGTCTCGGGCACGTCCCTGATCCCGTCGGCGATGATCTTGATGGCGACCGGTACGGCGTACACGACGGCCGCGACGATCGCGGTGAAGCGCGACGGGCCGAACAGCGCGAGGAACGGCACGAGATAGACGAACGGTGGCATGACCTGTGCTGCGTCGAGTGTGGGCCGCAGCAGCCGGTCCACCATCATGCTGCGCCCCATCCACACGCCGAAGGCGATGCCGAACACCATCACCAGCACCGTCGCCACGATCGTCGAGGCCAGCGTCGTCATGGCGTCCGACCACATGCCGGTGCCCACCAGCAGGCCCACGCACACGGCCGTGGTGACGGAGACCTTCCAACCGCCGAGCACCACGGCGATCCCGACCAGCACCGCACCGACGAGCCACCACGGGGAGTCGGTGAGCAGCGACTGGAACGGGTTGAGCAGACCGTTGGTGATCGCGTTGCGGAAGGCGCTCGTGAGGCTCGACAGGTTGTCCTGCACCCAGGTCGTCACGCTGTCCGCCGCGCTCGCGATGTGGCTGCCGGTGGTGCCGTCGCCGGGGAACTGCGCCGCCCACAAATACGTGTGCGACAGATAGATCAGCACTACGGCGACCACCGCGCCCGAACCGAGCAGCGGGCGGCGCCACTTGAGGAAGCGGCCGGTCGCGTTGCGGACCTCTTCCGCACGCGTGCTGGACGCGGTCGTGACCCGGTCGAGGACGATGGCCATGATCACGATGGCCAGGCCCGCGTTGAAGGCCGTACCGACGTCGAGCGACTGGAGGGCCTGCATGACGGTCTTGCCGAGGCCGGGCGCGTCGATCAGGGCCGCGATGGTGACCATCGCGAGGGCGGCCATGATGGTCTGGTTGACGCCCATCACCACGGTCCGCTTGGCCATGGGCAGCAGCACCTTCAGCAGCGACTGCCAGCGGGTCGAGCCCATCGAGTCGGCCGCCTCGACGGTCGTCTCCGGCACGTTGCGGATGCCGTGCGCGGTGATGCGGATCGCGGGCGGGGCCGCGTAGATCACCGTGGCGATCACGGCGGAGGCCGGGCCGATGAGGAAGATCAGGGTCAGCGGGGCGAGGTAGACGAAGGTCGGCATCGTCTGCATGAAGTCCAGGAAGGGCGTGATGATCCGGTTGAACCGGTCGGACAGCCCCGCCCACACCCCCAGCGGAATCGCGAACACCAGCGCCACGAGGACCGCGGAGAGGGTGAGCGCGAGGGTGTCCATGCTCTCCTGCCACAGGCCCTGGAGCCCGAAGAAGGCGAAGCCGGCCATGGCGAGGAGCGCGACCCGCCAGTTGCCCACGGCCCAGGACACGAAGCCGGCGATGCCGACGACCCCGAGCCAGCCGATCTGCGGCACCGGGCGGTCGCCGCTCGGCTGCGAGATCAGGTCCTGGACGAAGGTCACCAGGTTGTCGATGACCAGGCGGATCTCGTTGAAGAAGTAGAGGAACAGCGGGTTGGAGTTGCGGTTCGCACCGACCGAGTCGTTGAGGTCGTTGAACCACCGGTGCAGACCGGTGAGATCGGCCGCCGCGAGTGTCAGCGTCTGCTTGCCACGCAGCACAGCGAACAGCACGAGCCACACGACGACGATCGCGCCCACCATCATGGGCCGGGTCACCTTGCGTCGCGGGTTCTTCAACTCCGGCGCGGCGTCCGCGACTTGCTGTGCGGGCTCCGGTTTCTCCACGGCGACGGTCATCACGCGTCGCCTTCCCGCCCGGCGACGACCGCGAGGATCTCCTCGTCGCCGACGATGCCGAGCAGCTTGCCGTTCTCGACGACCTTGACCGGCTTGTCGGCCGCGAGCACCGCGCGAGTGGCCTCCCGTACGACGACGTCCGGGCCCAACTCCGGGCCGTCCAGGGCGTCTTCGTCCACGGCGGGACGCATGATCCAGCGCAGGGTGAGGACGTCACCGCGCGGCACGTCCTTCACGAACTCGCGCACGTAGTCGTCGGCCGGGGCGCCGACCAGTTCGTCCCCGGTGCCGCACTGGACCATCTTGCCGTCGCGCATGATGAGGATGCGGTCGCCCAGCTTCAGCGCCTCGGACAGGTCGTGGGTGATGAACACCATGGTCTTGCCGACCTCGTGGTGCAGCCGGATGACCTCGTTCTGCATGTCACGGCGGATCAGCGGGTCGAGCGCGGAGAACGGTTCGTCGAAGAGGAGGACGTCCGGGTCACCGGCCAACGCCCGGGCGAGACCGACGCGTTGCTGCATACCGCCGGAGAGCTGGTCGGGGTAGGAGTTCTCGTATCCCGACAGGCCCACCAACTCGACTACTTCCAGGGCCCGTTTGGTGCGCTCGGCCTTGCTCATGCCGCGGATCTCCAGGCCGAAGGACACGTTGTCCACGACCCTGCGGTGCGGCAGCAGTCCGAAGTGCTGGAAGACCATGGAGAACTTACGACGCCGCAGCTCGCGCAGCCGTTTGGCGTCCGCGTCCCGGATGTCCTCGCCCTCGAAGACGATCTCACCGGAGGTCGGTTCGATCAGCCGGGTCAGACATCGCACCAGGGTGGACTTCCCGGAGCCGGACAGGCCCATGACGACGAAGACCTCGCCGGGCGAGACCTCGAAGTTCACATCGCGTACGGCGGCGGTGCAGCCGGTGCGGTCCATCAGCTCACGGCGGGTGAGCCCGCACAGTTCCTCTGAGTCGGGTACCTGGTCCGCTTTCGGCCCGAACACCTTCCACAGCTTGCGCACGGAGATGACCGGGGTGGGGGCCGAGTCCTGGGGCGTGCCGCGCCGCTGCGGCACCTCGGTCTGTGCTGGGGTCACGATCGACCTCTTTTCGGCGTTCAGCCGCGGAACCAGTGCTGCGGCCGGGGTTGGATGTTCTGCCAGATGTGCTTGGGCTCTCGGTACTCGTTCAGGCCGGTCGGTCCCAACTCTCGTCCCACGCCCGAGTGTCCGAAGCCACCCCATTCCGCCTGCGGCACATAGGGGTGGTAGTCGTTGATCCACACCGTGCCGTGCCGCAGCCGCCGGGCGACCCGCTGGGCCTTCCCCGCGTCCTGGGTCCAGACGGCGCCGGCGAGTCCGTACTCGGTGTCGTTGGCGATGCGTACGGCGTCGTCCTCGTCGGTGAAGCGCTCGACGGTCAGCACGGGCCCGAAGGACTCCTCGTGCACCACCCGCATGTCCTGCGTGCAGCCGTCGAGGACGGTCGGCGGGTAGAAGTGGCCGTCGGCGAGGGCGGGTTCGGTCGGCCGCTCCCCACCGCACCGCAGTACGGCACCCTCCGCGACACCGGCCGCGACATACGCCTCGACCTTCTCGCGGTGCTGCGCGGAGATCAGCGCCCCGGTCTCGGCCTCTGGGTCGAAGGGCCCGCCGAGTCTGATCTGCCTGGCGCGACGGACGACTTCATCCACGAACCGGTCGTGGAGCGAGTCCTCGACGATCAACCGGGCGCCGGCGGAGCAGACTTGACCGGAATGCAGGAAGACGGCCGTGAGCGCGAAGTCCACGGCCGTCTCGAAGTCGGCGTCGGCGAAGATGACGTTGGGGTTCTTGCCACCCAGCTCCAGCGCAACCTTCTTCACGGTCGCGGCGGCGGTGGCCATGATGCGTTTGCCGGTCTCCAGGCCACCGGTGAAGGAGACCATGTCGACGGCGGGGTCCTCGGAGAGCGGCGCCCCCACCTCGGGCCCGGTCCCGAGCACGAGGTTGGCGGCACCGGCCGGCAGCCCGGCCTCCTCCAGCGCCTTCATCAGCAGGATGGAGGTGGAGGGGGTGAGCTCACTGGGCTTGAGGACGATCGTGTTGCCCGCGAGGAGCGCCGGAGCGACCTTCCAACTGGCTTGCAGCAGCGGGTAGTTCCAGGGGGTGATGAGCCCGCACACCCCGACGGGCTCGTAGACGACCCGGCTCACGGCGTCGTCGCGCCCGGTGTCGATGACCCGCCCGGCGTCGGTGCCGCCGATCCCGCCGTAGTAGCGGAAGCAGGAGACGATGTCAGCGATGTCGTACTCGCTCTCCACCAGCCGCTTGCCGGTGTCCAGCGACTCGGCGCGGGCGAACTCCTTGGCGTCGCGCTCAAGGATGTCGGCGGTGCGCAGCAGCAGCGCGGCGCGTTCCCGCTCGGGGGTGCGCGGCCAGGGCCCTTCGTCGAAGGCGCGGCGGGCTGCGGCGATCGCGGCCTCGGTGTCGGGACGTGTTCCCTCGGACACGGTCGCGGTGAGCGTGCCGTCGGCGGGACAGCGGATCTCACGGTGGCCACCGGCCACCGCGTCGCGCCATTCTCCGTCCACATACAGGTCTGCCACGTGTGGAGCCCTTCGAGCGAATTCCGTTGCGCATTGTGCACCGTATTGCTTGTGGTGGAACACCCTGGCGAATGTGCAGACATACGTCAAGGGGTTGGCAGATGACGATTTCGCCATGCGGCCCATTGCCCGGCCACCTCTTGACCGCAAGCGACGCCCGGCCCAACCATGTTGCGTATCGCCCACCTTGTTGCGCAACACGCACCGCCGGAGGCCGCCCATGTCCCCTCGACCGCACCCTGGCCGCGAATTCGTCCTCACCCTCTCGTGCCCGGACACCACCGGACTCGTCCACGCCGTGAGCGGCTTCCTCGTCCGGAACTCCGGCAACATCCTGGAGAGCCGGCAATTCGATGATCGGCTCAAGGGCCGCTTCTTCATGAGGGTCCACTTCGACGTTTCCGATCCAAACGCCGACCTGAAAACACTGCGTTACCGATTCGGTCCGGTCGCCGAGGCCTACCGCATCTCCTGGACCCTCCGGGACGCCTCGACGCCGACCCGGACCCTGATCATGGTGTCCAAGTTCGGCCACTGCCTGAACGACCTGCTCTTCCGCAAGCGCACCGGCGCCCTCAACATCGAGATCCCGGCGATCGTCTCCAACCACCGGGACTTCGAGGGCCTCGCGGACACCTACGGCATCCCCTTCCACCACATCCCGGTCACCAGGGACACGAAGGCCGAGGCCGAGGCCCGACTCCTCGAACTGGTAAGGGAGTTGGACATCGACCTGGTGGTGCTGGCCCGCTACATGCAGATCCTCTCCGACGACCTCTGCAAGCAGCTCGAAGGCCACGCCATCAACATCCACCACTCCTTCCTGCCCAGCTTCAAGGGCGCCCGCCCCTACCAGCAGGCCTACGACCGCGGGGTGAAGCTCGTGGGCGCGACCGCGCACTATGTGACGCCGGAGCTGGACGAGGGCCAGATCATCGACCAGGACGTGGTCCGCGTCGACCACTCGCTCGACGCGGAGGAGCTGGTGACGGTGGGGCGGGACGTGGAGGCGCAGGTGCTGGCGCACGCGGTGAAGTGGCACAGCGAGAGCAGGGTGATGGTGTACGGGAATCGGACGGTGGTGTTCCGGTGAGGGTGTGGGTGAGTACGGCCGAGGTTGCGGCGGGTGCGGGTGCGTGCTGTATACGGCTTCTGGCGGCGGCACTTGGGGCGCCGGCACGCTGACGGCAGCCTGTCGGCTGCGACTTGGCACGCGAGCGCGTGCACATCAGCTTGTCCCCGGCAACTTGAAACGCCGGAACGCACGCCTCAGCCTGTCCCCCGGCAACGTGGAACGCGGGAACGCACGCCTCAGCCTGTCCCCGGCAACGTGGAACACGTGCGCACACATCAGCCTGCCCATGGCGGCTTGGAACGCGGGCCGGCAAATCCAGCCGTCTCCGGCAACTCAATGCGCAGGCCGACAACATCCAGCCGTCTCCGGCAACTTGAAACGCAGGCCGACAACATCCAGCCGTCTTCGGCAACTTGAAACGCAGGCCGGCTATATCCAGCCCGTCCGGCGTTTGAGGACGAGGCCCCTTCAGGGTCGACGGGGGTCTGGGGGCGGAGCCCCCAGCAACGCCCACCGCAGCGGACGGCACCCGGAAGACGCCCTAGTCGCCCAGCCGCGCCACGTCCTTGAGGTGTGCCTCGTCCCGCAGCAGCCGCGCAGGCACGTGCGGGATCACGCGGTAGCCGTGCGCCGCCAGCCGTCCGACGAGGTCGAGGGTCGGCTCCAGCCCTTTGACCGGCGACGCCGTCACGGTGACGACGACGTCGCGCCCTACCCGGACTGCTTCTGGGCGTCGCGGTGGCGGTAGTACACGGCCTTGGAGGGGGCCAGGGACTCCTTGCCGAGGATGAGGTCGGCCGCCTTCTCGGCGATCATCATGACGGGCGCGTAGATGTTGCCGTTGGTGACGTACGGCATCACCGACGCGTCGACGACCCGCAGCCCCTCGACTCCGTGCACCCGCATGCTGGTCGGGTCGACGACGGACATGTCGTCGGTGCCCATCTTGCAGGTGCAGGACGGGTGCAGGGCGGTCTCGCCCTCCTTGGCCACCCAGGCGAGGATCTCCTCGTCGGTCTCGACGGACGGGCCGGGCGAGATCTCCCCGTCGTTGTACGGGGCCATGGCGGGCTGGTTGAGGAGCTTGCGGGCAACCCGGATCGACTCGACCCACTCGCGCCGATCCTGTTCCGTGGACAGGTAGTTGAAGCGCAGCGCCGGATGCTCCAGCGGGTCCTTGCTCTTGATCTTCACCGAGCCGATGGCGTCGGAGTACATGGGCCCGACGTGCACCTGGTAGCCGTGGCCGCCGGCCGGCGAGGAGCCGTCGTAGCGGACCGCGATGGGCAGGAAGTGGAACATCAGGTTGGGGTAGTCGACGTCCTCGTTGCTGCGCGCGAAGCCGCCGGCCTCGAAGTGGTTGGTCGCGGCGGGACCCTTGCGGAAGAGCCATTGCAGGCCGATGAAGGGGGCGCGCCACTTCGCCATGTACGGCTGCATGGAGACGGGTTGCTTGCAGGCGTACTGGATGTACACCTCCAGGTGGTCCTGCATGTTCTCGCCGACCCCCGGCAGGTCGTGGACGACGTCGATGCCGAGGGCGCTCAGCTCCTCGGCGTTGCCGATGCCCGAAAGCTGAAGCAGCTGCGGGGAGTTGATCGCACCGCCGCAGAGGATGACCTCGCGGGCGCGCACCTGGTGGACCTTGCCGCGGTGCCGGTACTCGACACCGACGGCCTTCTTGCCCTCGAAGAGGACGCGGTTGACCATCGCGCGGGTGGTGACGGTGAGGTTGGGCCGCTTGCGCACGGGCTTCAAATACGCCTTGGAGGCGGAGAGTCGGCGACCTCGGCTGACGTTGCGGTCGAAGGGCGCGAAGCCCTCCTGCTGGTAGCCGTTGACGTCCTCAGTGCGCGGATAGCCCGCTTCCTGCACGGCGTTGAGGAAGGCGCCGAACAACGGGTTGGCGGCGGGGCCGCGTTCGAGGACGAGCGGGCCGTCGTGGCCGCGGAACTCGTCGTCGGGCTCGGCCGCGAGGCAGTTCTCCATGCGCCGGAAGTACGGCAGACAGTGCGCGTAGTCCCAGCTCTCCATGCCCGCGTCGGCGGCCCAGCGCTCGTAGTCCATGGGGTTGCCGCGCTGGAAGATCATGCCGTTGATACTGCTGGAGCCGCCCAGCACCTTGCCGCGCGCGTGGTAGACGCGCCGGTCGCCCATGTGCGGCTCGGGTTCCGACTCGTACTTCCAGTCGTAGAACCGGCTGCCGATCGGGTAGGTCAGCGCGGCGGGCATGTGGATGAAGACGTCCCACGGGTAGTCGGGCCGGCCGGCCTCCAGGACCAGCACCTGGTTGCCCGGGTCCGCGGAGAGCCGGTTCGCCAGTGCGCTGCCGGCGGATCCACCGCCGACGATGACGAAGTCGTATTGCAGGGGAGCCATGATCTCTCGTCTCGCTCGCGCCGTAGATACGCGAGGCATGCTAATACGGGTATCGCCATACGCACCAGGTTGCGAGCAACGCAACTTGCAAGGTCCGGGTTTCGGGGTTGTTACCGGTAGTCGACTACGTCGCGCGGCAGGTGGGACAGCGCGACTTCGAGGACGGACCGCGTTTTCGAGTCGGAAGGCAGGACCGTCCCGAGCGACCGGCTCAAGGCTCGCGGCACACGTCAGACAGCCGCGTCGGCACCAGAGCGCGGGTCCGGGGCGAGCGGGTGGACCGCGTCCATGGCCCGGTCGAGAAGCTGGTGCAGGGGGACGGTGCCGTCGCGCTCGACCCAGGTCTCGATGGCCGCGTCGAGGCAGCCGAGGGCGCTGGCGATGAGAGCCGATGCGCCCGGGTCGCCCGTTGTGCCGGTCCGGCGGATCACCTCGGGGCGCAGAAGTTCTCGCAGTTGCAGATAGCGCTCCTGGTAGCGGCTGCGCACCGAGGGCGACTGGACGATCGCCCGGGCCGTCTGGAGTGCGGCGGCGCTGCCCTTGCCCTGTTGCCGGACGGCGGGCTCCAGGGCGTGCCGTAGCGCTGTCCAGACCGGTTCGTCGTCCGGCCGCTGCTTGAGGGCGTCCTGCGCGTGCCGGGCGTAGTCCTCCGTCATGACCAGGAGGACGTCTTCCTTGGTGGCGAAGTAGCGGAAGAACGTTGCCCGGGACATGCCCGCGGCCTTGGCGATCTGTTCGATCGTGGTCTGCTCGAAGCCGCGCGACAGGAACATCTCCAGCGCGATCTCGGCGACCTGCGCCTTGACGGCCAGTCGTGTGCGCTCTCGCAGCGACAGCACCGGCTCGCCCGGAGGGGTAACCATGGCCGCACGCTATCACGTTTCTTTTAAGAGATTACGTCTCATTGACGCGACATGTACGACCAGGTGCCACAGGTGCTGACACTGAGACTCAATCTCACAAGCGGGAGTTCATCGAGTCTTCGAGTCAATGGAAAGGTGGGGCGTCGATTCGGCCACGCCCGGTACCCCCGTGCACCCCGCAATTCAGGGGTGCGTGACCGGAGCGCCCCGCAATCACGCGGCAAGGAAGCGACTCAAACACGCGTGTTCGAAACCAGCGGCGGGCTCGTTGTCCCGGTCATCATCAGTCGTCCCCAACCCTGCCTGTACGCAGCCCTGTTGGTGATGAGTCCCGGTGGCCGCCGTACGCAGCGCCACCGGTCCACGCCCGTTCGCCCACCTGGTCGACCACTGGAGGAACCATGAACCCCACCCCCGTCGTCTGCGCCCATCCCGTCCCCGGACGGCCCGAGACCACTCGGGCGGCTGCCGGTCCCCGTACGACGTCCGGTGCCAGCGCCGCCGTATCGCCCATCTCGGATATGTCACGCCCGACACCGAGGTGGGGGGCGTGACCGACCCGAACCTCCTTCCGGCGCAGCTCCGTTCCTGGGCCGAGAACACCCTGGGCCCGCTCACCGCTGTACGCCGTCTCCCACCCGGCTCGTCACCCGTGGCCGTGTGGCACGTGGTCCGCGGGTCCGACAACGCCCGCTTCCATCTCAAGACCGCGCCGTCGCCGGGGGCCTTCACCCGGGAGACGTTCGCCTACCGGCACGCCGTGCCCGCCCTCGGTTCCGGCAACGCGCCGCGTCTGGTGGCCACTTCGGCCCGGCACCTGGCGATGATCCTGACCGCGCTGCCCGGCACTCCCCTGCAGCAGGCTCAGTTGACGGATACCGCACTGAAGACGGTCCACTGGCGGGCCGGGATGCTCGTCGCCGAGCTGCACCAGGCCGGACGGCCCACCACCACCGCGCGCCATGACGCATCCGCGCTCCTGTCCCGTCTCGCCGACACGGCGGCACGCCATGCCGACGCGGCCGGTGATCAACTGTCGGCGGAGGACCAGAAGTTCGTCATGGCGCTCGCCGACCACCTGCGCGTCCTGGACCGGCTGCCTCTCGGCTTCATCCACGGCGGCGGCATCGAAGCCGGCCTCCGGTGGTCCGGCACCTCACGACCGGCCCTCCAGGACTTCGACCGAGCGCGTTTCGCCCCGGTCGTCGTCGACTTCGTCCACCTCGCCTACGGGCTGTGGGCCGAACGGCCGCCGGTACGCACCGCGTTCTTCGACGGCTACGGCCGCGCCCTCGGCGCCGAGGAACGGCAGGCCCTGCGCTGTCTGACGGGTCTGCACGCTGTGCGGTCACTGGCCGAGAGCCTGGACCGGGCGGACCGGGCGGACCGCACGGACCGAGCAGACCAGGCAGACCAAGCAGCGGCCGACACCGCCCGGACGGTACTGGACCGGCTCAAGAGCGACCTACGGGGAGGAGCCTGGTGAGCGCCGCGTCCCAGCAGACTGCGCCCGTGGGAGCGGTGGGGGCGGGGCGGGTTGCTCCGCCGCCGCCCGCCGAACTGCGCTACGGCGGCAAGTACAGCAAGAACCCGTTGGAGGAGGCCGCGTTCGCGGCGATGGTGCGGCGGCTGCCGTCCGTGCTGTCGCGGACCGCGCGCATGGCCTGGGCAATCGACCGCCGGGCCGTACTCCTGCTGGCCGGCTGCCAGTTGGCCGTCGGCGCC
>NZ_JAWOAI010000007.1:0-53121 GCF_033194735.1 Streptomyces sp. W16 | reverse complement strand
GGAGCCGTGGCTGCCCGGCGGCGGCGACTCGACCAGGCGGTGCATCACGGACTCGGCCAGCTCTATCCGGTCGGCGACCGCGCACCCCGACTCGCGGGCGAGGTAGTCGATGACGAGCCCGGCCTTCGCGGCCTCTTCGAGGACCAGCGGGACGAGTTCGGCGGGGGTGGAGAAGCGGGTGAAGTAGTCGTCGATCAGGAAACAGGTGCTGACGCGGGGGCGTTTGCCGCCGACGCGGCGGGCCGCGGAGGCACGGGCGGCGTCCACCCAGATCCGTACCTCGGCGAAGTGCTCGCGCAGCCGCTCGGGGCCCGCCTCGAAGTCCTCCATGTAGAGGTGGCCCAGCTCCAGTGAGAGATGGGCCAACGACACGGACTGGGTGCGCGGGTCCGCGGTGGTCTCCCGGAACACGGCCTCGGTCACGCCTGCTCCCAGTACTTGTCGTCGGTCAGCCGCCCGGCCAGATCGCTGAGCGCCTGCCAGGTCTCCATGGTGGCGATCTGGCTGTCCAGCACGTCCTCGTCGGTGATCAGCTGCTCGCGCCACTGCAGGACCGGTTCCAGCGGAATGGAGCCCAGGACCTGGCTGTAGCCGATTCCGTGGTGCGAGGCCAGTTGCTTCAGTTCGAGGTCGCACTGCTCCATCCACGCCGACTGGGCGGGTGTGACCTGCGACCACAGCGCCGATTCGGGATCGGGTACGGCGGCCCGGACGAAGCGGATGGCACCGCGCAGCGTGTCCTCGTCGTGCCCGCGGGCGACCCCGCCGGCGACGATGCCGCGCTTGCCGAAGACCAGGCTCGCCGCGGCCTCCACGTGCTGGCGGGTCCAGCGGTGGAAGACCAGCCAGCGGGCCTCGACACCGCTCAACTCCCGCTGCGCGGTGGCCGCCAGCACCATGTCGACGGCGTAGCTGCGGCCCGCGCTGAGGTCGACGACGATCAGGTCGAACTCGCCGTTGAGGCGCAGCAGCAGGTCCACGCAGCGGCGCAGGTTGTCGCCGGTGGTGGCGAACTCGCCGCCGCTGAGGTCACCGGGCATCAGGATCAGCCGGCCGGCTCCGGGCGGCTGGTTGCGCAGCACCCGGTGCTCGGTGTCCGCCCAGACGTCGATCCTGACCGGTTCGCCGATCTCACCTGTCAGATACGAGTGCAGCCCGCGGTCCTCGGCGGCCTGGCGGGCGTCGGGCACGTCGAAGACCGCCGAGGCGGTGGGCGATCCGAAGTCGAAGTCCAGGTAGCAGACGTCGTCCCCGGTCAGCGCCCGCTGGTAGGCGAGGTTGGCGCTGGTCACGGAGCGGCCCGTGCCTCCCTTGTCGGAGGCGGCGAAGATCAGCACGGCTCACACTCCCTGGGCCGCGGCGGCGCGGGCCCGGGCGAGTGCGTCGAGCTGGCCCAGCACGTCGAGCGTCAACGAGTAGGCGGTGCCGGGCTGTTCGTCGATGAGGTCGCGGGCGCGGCGTAACTTGACCTCGATTCCCCTGAGTTGCATGCCGCGTTTTCCGTCGGAGTTGGGCGCGGGCGCCATCTGCTCGTTGCCGAGGAGGTGGGTGGACTCGGAGAGCAACGCCTTTGCCAGTTCGGTCAGTTCGAGGCTGCGGATCGGGGGCTGCGCGTACATGTTGTGGACCTGGACCATCACCTCGGTGACCCGCTCGGTGATGCTCCAGGACACCGGCCCCTCGGTGAGGGAGGTTCCCGGGTAGGCGGCGTGCACGTTGTCCCACAGCCCGACGCCCTCGCCCTCGCCCATCCGCCGCCGCCACACGTGGCCGAAGATGTCCTCGGCCAGCCTCAGCAGCCGGTCGTGCGCGGAGAGGTTGCGCGAGAGCGTGCACAACTGGACGGTCCGCTTGAGCAGTTGGGCCGAGAAGTCGCTCATCGTCCAGTTCATGGGCGGGCCGATGGTGCCGCCGCCCTGCAGCGGCAGGGTGACGCCCGGGGTGTGCAGTTGGATCATGGGGTCGTCGCGCGTCATCCGGCTGGTGATGCGTCCGCGTTCGGCGAGGCGCTCCATGACGGTGACCGTGCGGGTCAGGTCGTCGTCGGTGGCCCGGCGGCGCATCAGGTCGTGCACGAGGATGGCCGCGACGGAGAGGGAGAAGTACTCGGACTCCAGCCGCTGTCCCGTCGTACGCCAGGGGATGTCCTCCAGTGGCCAGCGCTCGCGGTCGAAGCGGGCGATGCGCGACCAGTACTGCTGGGTGATCTCCCAGCGCAGCCGCAGCGCCTCGGCGAGCTTCTGCTGTTCGGCGTTGAGGAGGCCGAGCGTCAGGGTGCGGTCGGAGAACAGGTCCTGGATGCCGTCGAGGGCGACCACGGTGAAGTACAGGTACGGCACCGGGTTGGCCACGCCGACGGGCTGCGCCCCGATGTCCTCGTCGGTCTCCACCTCGGGCGCGTCCCGCACCAGGCTCCAGGCCCAGCCGCACTCGAAGAGCTGGCTCTCGTCGTTGAGTGCCTCCTGCACGTCGACGCCGAGGATGAAGCTCTCGGTGATGGCGGCGCGCAGCGGCCTGAACCGCTTCTGGAACATCTCCAGCACCTGACGCTGCGACTGCCGCCCCTGGCCGAGGAGTTCGCAGAGTGTCTGGCCCTGGGAGGAGTCGGTGTCGTAGACGTTGACCGTGAACGAGCGCAGCAGGCTCACCATGGCGGCGGTGAGCCGTTTGCTGGTCGCGGACTTCAGTTCCCTGATCGTCTCCTGCATGTCGCCGCGGCGGGTCTTGGACTCGTAGACCTTGAGGAAGCCGAGCAGTGCCAGACAGAGCGTGATGGACATGGAGAACGAGTCCGTGACACCGAGTTGACGCTGCTCGTCGGTAAGGTCCTTCTCCGTGTCCCGGGACTGGAAGTAGTAACCGCCCGCGAACGTGGGCCGCTTGTCGTCGGTGTGGGTGTGCATGAACTCGGCGGCGGCCGTCACGAGGTTGGCCGGGATGTCCAGCCGTCCGCCCGCCGTCTTCAGCGACTGCTGGACGTCGCCCTGTGTGGTGTCGGGGTCGTCCAGCCGGAACGACGGCAGCTCGGTCGCCGGGTACAGCAGACAGAGCAGGCGCTCGGCGTCGGCGACGCTGCTCTCCCCTCCCCATTTGCCCCACGCCCACGCGCCGCCGTCGAAGGAGTGGCGGGCGACCGCCTGCCAGATGTCCAGCAGATGCTGGCGCGGCTTGATCTGCATTCCATGCCCCTCACACAGACCGCACTGCCATCAGTCGAGGAATTTCCCTCTTCTGTTGTGAAGACTCATCGATCGGTTTCGATCAGCCCGATCGGTCCGATCGGTCCGATCAGCCGACCGGAACACGTCAGTCCGAATTCCCGCGCCAGCCATAGGAAAGGATCATTCCGGAATATCCGTCGCGCACTCGGTCCTTGGCTTCGAGCTGGTGCACCTCGAAGTCACCCGCGAATGGTTCGAGACTCGCACGCACCTCCGATTCTCCCACGTCGCACGCCGGAAAGAACTTCTTTCCCGTGTAATAACCCTTTGAATGTTCCATGAAAGCTGCGGCGAAGGGGGCCCCTGGGGCCAGCGCGCGCATGAAGCACGCGACACCCAGGGTGAACTCGTCAAGGGACGTGGTCATCGACTCGGCGACGAAGAACATCGTCCCCACGGATCGCGGACCGCCGAACCGCTCAAGATCGAAGATGTTGCCCTGCTCGACCTTGACGACCTTGCGGAATTGCTGACGCGGGTCGATGGGGAAGGCGCCGTACGCCTTGTGCCCGCCCAGGACGTCCCAGAACTGGTCCCAGTTCGGGCCGTAGTTGTCGAGCTGGCCCCTGAGGTACTTCACGTTCGCGGGTGAGCGCTCGACGAGCGTGACCTCGTCGCACCACGGCATCATGGCGAGCGCGGGGTAGAGGTTGGCACCCGCGCCCACGTCGATACCCGAAACCGGGCCGACGTCCTGCTTCCGGAAATGACCGCCGAAATGATCCCGGACGATGTGCAGGATCTCCGCGTCCTCCGCCTGCAGGTGGCGGTAGTTGTGCTCGACGTAGGCAGTCGAGTCGAATGCCTCCCAGGAGACGTCCGCATTCATCACCTGAGTGTCCCCCGAAGATCTCGCGCTCATTTACTTACGGTACCAACATCCAAGGCACGACGGATACTTCTCGTCAATCTTGCGGAGATATCAGGCCACCACAGATCGGCCACCGGGGCGCACAGGGGGCGCATCGTCGCGAATGTAATCATGAGACCTGAATCAGCCTTGAACTGCCGGATTACCCCACCCAAGATGTTCGGAAAACAGTCGAACACTCCGGAAAGACAGCGAGATCACGCACCGTCCGCGCCACTCGTACGAGTGGCGGCACCCGCTTGACCCGCTCCCCCGAGGAGGCAGTATGACGGCTTTTCAGGAGGAACGCTCCCCGTCCCCGGGCCGCCGCGCCGACCGGGCGTTCCTGGCCGACCGCGGCGACCGGCACCTGACCCTGAGAGGCATCACCGAGGCCGATCTCCCCGAACTCCTCCGCGTCGACAGGGAGGCCTTCCCCGAGGAGCCCTACCCCGTCTTCGTGCTCCGCCAGCTCTACGACATCCACGGCGACCGCGTCCTCGTCCTCGACGACGGCGAACGGCTGCTCGGCTACATCCTGTTCGTGAACACCTCGGACGGCTACCTGAGTTGGATCATGAGCCTCGCCGTCACGCCCCGCCAGCAGGGCCACGGTCTTGGCCGACGCCTGATGGTCGAGGCCCTGCGCCGACTGCGCGCGGAGCGTGTCCACCAGGTGCGTCTGACGGTGGAGCCGACGAACGCGGCGGCGATCATGCTGTACCGCTCACTCGGATTCTCCTCCGAGGAGGGCGTGCAGCGGGACTACTTCGGGCCGGACGAGCATCGCCTCCTCATGACCCTCGCCCTGTGACCGTAGCGCCGCGCCAGCGCGTGGAACGCCTCCTTCGGTTCCCAGTGCCACGGTGAACCGGGGTCGAACGGGCGGTCCTCGACGGTCCTGGTGAGGGCGTAGCTCGCCATGTCGAGGTCGTGTCGTGGGTCGTGGGCGCGGTGCGGGGCGTCCGGGGTGACGAACTCGAAGGCCATCGCGCCGTACAGGCCCATCGACTCGAAGACCTCCAACAGGTCGACCACATAGGCGGCTTGGGTGTGTTCGCTGCGGACCGGGTGACCCTTGATCTCCTCCGGGCTCTTGTCGTGGTCTACGACGTTCCAGCCCATGCCGGCCGTCTTCTCGGCGCCCTTGTACGCGCAGGTGCCGAACTCGGTGACGGCGACGGGCTTGCCCCAGCGCTGGTAGCGGTGCAACTCCCTTACATGGTCTGCGGGTTGGCGGAAGTACGAGTAGTAGTCGATGCCGACGATGTCGAAGAGGTTCCAGTCGACCTCGTCGTCCTGGGCGGCGGCGTAGCCGAGACTGCCGTGGAAGACGGAACGGCCGAGCGCCGCCGCCTTCTTGGTGAAGGCGTCCAGCCTGCGCTGCGTCCCGACCGGGTCGAAGGCGCCGTTCAGGAGGTTCTCGACACGGTCCAGGACCGTCGCGCCCGGCACTATCCCGGGCACGAACAGCCAGAACTCGCAGCCGACGCTGAGGTCGACGCTCGCGCCCTGCCGGCGCAGGCGCTCCGCGAACCGGCCGGTCTCCGCGAGGTGTTCGAGGATGTCCCGCTCCGGGACGTCGGCGAGGGTGGGCTGAAGCCAGATGTGCAGGCCGAGTTCGGCGGCCCGGGCGGCGGTGGCGGTGAGGCGGTCGACGCCGTCGCCGGTGACCTCGACCGTGTCGGCGTGCAACTCGTCGCGGATGGCACGGAGGTCGGCGCGCATCCGGCACGGGCTCCAGGCGGTGGCGGGGGTCTCACCCGCACCGACGGTGTAGACGACGCCGTGGCGACGGAGACCGCGTGGGCCGGTCGCCGCCGCCTGCGCCTCCGCTGCCGCCTGCCCCGACGGCAGTAACGCGCCCGCTGTCCCGAGGGCCAGCGCCCCCGCCAGGAACTGCGCCCTGTTGATCCCCGTGGTGTTCGCCATGCGTCCACTGTGCCGAGCCCGTTCCCGGCCAGGCATCGTCCGACGGTCTACGGCGGAGCAACCAAGGGATGAGGTCTCGCGTCGATCACTGGAGAGATCGACGACGGAAACCGACCGATCGTCGACGCAGACCGAACAAAGGAGAGCGCGATCTCAGGCTCCGAACAGTCCTCCACGACCCCTACGACTCCTACGGCCCCTATGGCCACCCGCCGCACCCTCCTCACCGCCGGCGCCGCCACCGCCGCGGCCCTCCTCACCGGCACCACCCCCGCGCAGGCGTCCGGCGACACCGGCATCTCCGCGAGTCTGGCCGCCCTGGAAGAGCAACACACCGCCCGTGTGGGCGTGTTCGCGCACCACCTCGGTACACGGAAGACCGTCGTGCACCGCGCCGACGAACTCTTCCCGATGTGCTCGGTGTTCAAGACCCTCGCCGCCGCGGCCGTTCTGCGCGACCTGGACCGGCACGGCGAGGTCCTTTACCGGGTCGTGCACTACACCGAGGCCGATCTCGTCGACGGATCGGACCAGACCCGGGCGCATCTCGCCGAGGGCATGACGATCGAGCAGCTCGCCGACGTGGCGATCCGCTTCAGCGACAACGGCGCCGGCAACCTGCTCCTGCGCGAACTCGGCGGCCCCACCGCGATCACCCGCTTCGCCCGCTCCCTCGGCGACCCGGTCACCCGCCTCGACCGCTGGGAGACCGAACTCAACTCGGCCGAGCCGGACCGGATCACGGACACCACCAGCCCGCGGGCGATCGGCGGCCTCTACCGCAAGCTGGTCCTCGGCGACGCCCTGCGCCGCCCCGACCGCGACCGGCTCACCGCCTGGCTGCTCAACAACACGACGAGCGCCGCCCGTTTCCGCGCCGGGCTCCCCGCGACCTGGACGATCGCCGACAAGACAGGCAGCGGCGACTACGGCACCGCCAACGACGTCGGAATCGCCTGGACGCAAGCCGGTGACCCGGTCGTCCTCGCGGTCCTGACCACGAAGCCGACGCTGCCCGACGCACCGTACGACAACCAACTCGTCGCGAAGACAGCCGAGTTGGTGGCGGCAGCTGTCGGCTGACGGGGGAAGTACTGCCTCGGCGTGTCCCCCACCACCCGGTGGAACGCCGCCGTGAAGGAGCTCGCCGACGCGTACCCCACCCACGGTGCCACGGACTCCACCGGCAGTCCCTCGACCAGGTACGGCAACGCGGCCTGCATCCGCAGCCGTTCCCGCCACTGGCCGAAGCCGAGGCCCGCGCGGACGTACTGGAGATCGGCCCCGGCGGCACCTTCGCCGGCAGTGACAGTCAACCGAGCTTCCGCTTCCGGCTGTTGCACCTACGGGACACGATGAACACCCTCGATCCGGCGACGCTCCCGGCCCGGCTGGAGCGGGCGGGCGGGCTTCACGGACGTGGCGGTCGACCTGCACACGGAGAGCGGCGGCCTACGTTTCCGGGCCCGCCGCGCCTGCCCCGCCAGAATCGCCCCCCGCGCCCGACGGCGCCCCGAACCCTCGTACGTACCGCCGCTGCCACGGCGTCTCCACCGCGTGCCGGTCGTAGTGGGCACGGACGTAGGAGACCGCCTCCCCGGGCGGTACCCCGTCGAGGACCGCCAGACAGGCGAGTGCCGTGCCGGTGCGGCCCCGGCCTCCGTGGCAGGCGAGTTCGACGCGCTCGGTGAGCGACCGGTGCCAGACCTCGGTGAGGACCGCGTGCGCCTCGGCGCGGTCGGCGGGCAGCCGGAAGTCCGGCCAGCGCAACCACCGTGCCGGCCAAGGGACTTCGGGCGGTCGCCTGCCGAGCAGATACACGCCGTAGGTCGGGACCGGGCCGTCGGCCGGGAGCGGCCGGCGCAGTCCGCGGCCCCGGACCAGGCGGCCGGAGGGCAGCCGTAGGACTCCCGGGTCCCGCTCGCCCCACGCCTCTGTCGTCCCACTCACCCTTCGCCCACCCGCCACTCGTCCCTCACGCGTCCGGCGCCTCGCGTACCGCCTTCTCCAGCAGTGCGCTCGCCGCCCATCGCATCACGTCCCGCGCCTCCTCGGGAGCAGCTGGCTGGACGGGGCGTCGATCGTGGCCCAACTCAGCTTCCCCCTGAGGACAGTTCAGGGGTCGGCCGGAGGTCAGGTCAGCCCACTCCCCGCGACTCCTGTGCCGCCCGCGCCTCGATGCCGCGGAAGTGGTCCGCCATCGCGCGCTGCGCGCCCTCGACATCGCGGGCGCGCAGCGCGGTGACGATGTCGCGATGGCGGCGGACCGTGATGCCGGGGGTCGGGTCGTCGGTCCAGCCGCGGGCTCCGGCGACCCGGTGGAACACCGTCCAGAAGGCGCCGAGGAGTTGCGGGACGAGTTCGTTGCCGAGCGAGGCGTAGAGCAACTCGTGGAATTCGCGGTCGAGTTCGGGGAAGGGCCGGCCGGCGCGGCCCGCCTCATCCATCCGGTTCACCACCGCTTCCAGGCGGTCCAGCTCCGGTTCGGTGAGGATGGCGGAGACCCGATGAATCAGGCCTTCCTCCAGCACCTCGCGCACCTGGAGGATCTCGGCCAGCGCGTCCGCGTCGTCCTCGTGCCGGGTGAGGGTGCGGAAGGTGAGGCCGTCGGCGAGCGGGGTCAGCGAGGCCCGGCCGACGTAGGTGCCGTAGCCGTGTCTGATCTCCACGATGTCGAGGGCCTGGAGCGCCTTGAGGGCCTCGCGGACGGAGTTTCTGCTGATCCCGAGGTCCTCCATCAGCTCGGCCTCGGTGGGCAGCGGCGCACCGGGCTGGAGCTTGCGGTCGAGGATCAGCTGGACGACCTCGCGCTGTATCCGACTGTTCCTTGGCTCCCCGGACATGCGCCGCATCGTAGCCGCAGCAGAGGTCCCACGTCCCATGTCCCGGCTCGACGGGACCTGAAAAGGCATCAACTTACGCCATTTCAAACCACCATTGGTCCGACCTCTGGCGGCTACGCCATTCGTGTGTGATGCCTTGACCGCCCCCACGGGCGCTCTTATGGTCGCGCTGACCGCAGGACGTAGGACGTCGTACCTCCTGGAGGAACCGTGCGCGAAGACGTGACCCAGAACGTGCCCGCGCTGCACCGACGGGCGTTCCTGAAGTACTCCGGCGCGCTGGGCGCGGCGGCGGCGATCTCCTCGTCCCTGACGGCCTGTTCGTCGGGGCCGCAGTCGACGAACGACACCGGCGGCGGGGGCACCGGCAAGAACCGCACCCTGACCGCGGTGATCGGCTACGGCAACGACGGCAGCTGGGACCCGACGCAGACCGCGTCCGCGTTCGCCATGGCCGGCAACAACCACATCTACGAGGGCCTGATCGACACCGACCCGATCACCCGCGCGCCCTACCCGGCACTGGCGACCGCCGTGCCGAAGGACACGAGCGGCACCTCGTGGAAGTTCACGCTGCGCGCCGGCGCCAAGTTCCACGACGGGCAGCCGGTCACCGCCGACGACGTCGTCTTCGTCTACGACCGGATCCTCGACCCGAAGACCACGACCCTCGCGCAGGGCTTCTTCGCCAGCTGGCTGAAGGAGGTGCGGAAGATCGACGCGCAGAACGTCGAGCTGGTCCTCAAGTTCCCCTTCCCTGAAGGGATTTCGCGCCTCACCCTCGCGAAGATCATGCCGAAGCACATCTTCTCCAAGCCCGGCGCCTGGGACGACGCGATCAAGGGCAAGGCGGTCGGCTCGGGGCCGTACCGGCAGACCGCGCACCACCCGAAGTCCAACACCACCTTCGCCGCGTTCACCGGCTACAACGGCCCGCGCCCGCCCGCCTTCAAGACGATGAACTGGCTGACGATCGTCGACGCGGCACCCCGGGTCGCCAAGATCTCCGGGTCCAGCGCGGGCGCGCAGATCGCCGACAACATCCCCTACGCCAACATCCAGCGGCTTGAGAGCGGCGGACTGACGGTCGCGGGCGGGGCCGGGATGAACAACCTGTTCCTGATGTTCAACACCCAGCACAAACCCTTCGACGACGTACGGGTGCGCCAGGCGCTCCACTACGCCATCGACACCGGCAAGATGGTCCAAGTGGCCCTGCGCGGGCACGGGAAGCCGTCCTCGTCCTTCCTCAACGAGGGCAACCCCACCTACCGGCGCGCGAAGACGGTCTACGACTACGACCCCGACAAGGCGAAGGCACTGCTGAAGGCGGCCGGGGTCAGCGGACTGAGCGTCAACCTCATGTCGGTGAACGTGAGTTGGATCGTCGACTGCCTGCCCACCATCAAGGCGTCCTGGGACGCGATCGGTGTGAAGACCACCCTCTCCCCGCAGGAGACCACGGCCGTCTTCACCAAGATGGACCAGAAGCAGGACTACCAGGTCGTCGCCGCCGCCTCGAACCCCAACCAGTTCGGCCTCGACGCCGACCTGATCATGCACTACAACTACGGCCCGCAGAACCTCTGGATGGGCTACGCCCGTTGGGCCGGGAACTCCGTCGCCAAGCGGCTCTTCAAGGACATGGACCAGGCGACGCAGGAACCGGACGCGGCGAAGAAGAAGACGATGATCCAGGACTACATCGACATCGTCGCCGAACAGGCCGTGCTCTACCCGGTCGTCCACAACGAGCTGATGACCGCCTGGGACCCGAAGAAGCTCACAGGGATAAGGGCACAGCCCTACCCCGGCATAAACGTCCTCCAAGCCAAGTGGGTCTAGCCGCACAGGAGTTGGCCCATGGTCACCGTCGTCAGGATTCTGGCCCGCCGTATCGTCCTGCTCGTTCCGCTGATGCTCGGCATCGTGCTGTTCGTGTTCGTGGTGATGCGCTTCTCGGACGTAGACCCGGCGTCCGCGTTCTTCCAGGGCGCCAACCCGACCGCGCAGCAACTGCACGACTTCCGCGAGCGGAACGGGCTGTTGGATCCCCTCCCCCTCCGCTACGTCCATTTCGTGGGCGCACTCCTCCACGGTGACCTGGGCACCAGCGCGCTGACCCGCGCACCGGTTCTCCAGCAGGTCACCACCGCGCTGCCGCTCACCCTCCAACTCACCTTCCTGGGGCTGGGGATCGCGGTGGTGCTGTCGCTGCTCGGCGGGGTGACGGCGGCCATCTACCGGGACCGGCTGCCCGACCAGATCATCCGGGTCGTGTCGCTCACCGGGGTCGCGGCGCCCGGCTTCTGGCTGGCGCTGCTGATGATCCAGTACCTGGCCGTGGACCAGGGCTGGTTCCCGACGGGCGGCTACATCAACCCGGCGGACTCCCTCACCGGCTGGCTGAAGACGATGGCACTCCCGGCGCTGGCCCTCTCACTCCCGGTGGCGGCCCAACTCACGCGCATCGTACGGACGTCGGTGGTCGAGGAGCTGGACAAGGACTACGTCCGGACGGCGATCGGCAGCGGTCTGCCGCCGCGTGTCGTGGTCGGCCGGAACGTGCTCCGCAACGCCCTCATGAACCCACTGACCGTGCTGGGACTGCGCGTTGGATACCTGCTCGGCGGAGCGGTCGTCATCGAGACCATCTTCTCCCTCCCCGGGATGGGCAAGTTGATGATCGACGCCGTGCAGAACGGCGACCCGGCCGTCGTCCAGGGCGTGGTGCTCACGACGGCGACCGGGTTCGTCGTCGTGAACCTGGTCATCGACATCCTCTATCTGCTGGTCAACCCGCGCCTGAGAGATGCTTCCTGATGTTCACTCAGTTCCCCCGGTTCTCCCGCAAGGGCCTCGCCGAGACCCTGTCCCGGCCCGGCATCAGGCTCCGCGGCCGGCACCGGCTGCCGCTGCCGTCGAAGGTCGCGATGTGCTTCCTGGCGGTCGTGGTGCTGGTGGCACTGTTCGCGCCGCTCGTCGCCCCGCACGACCCGCTCGACCAGCAGCTCCCCGTCGACGGCACCGGGCACCCCTCCGCCGGCCACTGGATGGGCCAGGACAGCCTGGGCCGGGACATCCTCAGCAGGCTTGTGTACGGCGCCCGTTGGTCCCTCGCCATCGGGCTCGGGGCGACCGCGCTCGCCCTCGTCGTCGGCGCGCTGATCGGCGCGATCGCCGCGACCGCCCGCAAAGGCGTCGACGAGACGCTGATGCGCTGCCTGGACGTGGTGATGGCGTTCCCCGGCATCGCGCTGGCGGCAGTCCTGGTGGCAGTCTTCGGCGGCGGCATCACCGTACTGATCTGCGCGATCGCGTTCCTGTTCACCCCGCCGGTGGCAAGAGTCGTACGGGCCAACGTACTTGACCAGTACGGCGAGGACTACGTCACCGCCGAGCGGGTGATCGGTGCCCGCACCCCGCACATCGTCATCAAGCACGTGGCCGTCAACTGCGCCGCCCCGATCCTGGTGTTCTGCACCGTGCAGGTAGCCGAGGCGATCGTCTTCGAGGCGTCCCTGTCGTTCATCGGCGCGGGCGTACGCCCCCCGGACCCTTCCTGGGGCAGTGTCATCGCGGACGGCAAGAACATGGTGCTGACCGGGGGTTGGTGGGCGACGGTCTTCCCCGGCCTGCTCATGCTGATCACGGTCCTGTCGCTGAACATACTGTCCGAGGGCGTCTCGGACGCGTGGGCGGCCCCGGCCGCGCGCGAGGTGGACGTACGACCCGACGAGGACCCGCTCGACGCGCCGGAGCCCGGCAGCGGTGAGGTGCTCCCGCTCCCCGGCCTGACGGAGGCGGCGCTACGACTCCGGTCGCGTGCACGGCCGTTGCCCGATCCCGACGGCTTGCCGGTACTCGCGGTCGAGAACCTCGCCATCGGCTTCGAGGGTCGGCACCACGGCGTGGACATCGTCGACGGCATCAGTTTCGAGGTGCAGGCGGGCGAAGTCCTGGGCCTGGTGGGCGAGTCGGGCTGCGGCAAGTCCCTGACGGCACTCGCGGTGATGGGCCTGGAACCGAAGGGCGCGAGGGTGCGCGGCCATGTCCGTTTCAACCAGCGGCAGTTGGTGGGCGAACCGATGCGGGTCCGCCGCAAACTGCTCGGCCACGAGATGGCGATGGTGTACCAGGACGCGCTGTCGTCCTTGAACCCCGCGATGACGATCCGCGCGCAGCTCAAGCAGGTGATACGGCGCGGAGGGCACCGTGGGGCAGGCGAGTTGCTGACGATGGTCGGCCTCGACCCGGACCGCACCCTGCGCAGCTACCCGCACGAACTCTCCGGCGGCCAGCGCCAGCGCGTGCTTATCGCGATGGCGTTGTCCCGCGACCCCAAACTGATCGTCGCCGACGAACCGACCACCGCCCTGGACGTCACCGTGCAGGCGCAGGTCATAGAGCTACTGCTGCGCCTCCGCGAGGAGTTGGGCTTCGCGCTGGTCCTCGTCTCGCACGACCTGGCACTCATCGCCGACGTCACGGACCGGGTGGTGGTGATGTACGGCGGACAGATCGTGGAGACGGGCGTGACCGCCGACCTGGTGGAGTCACCGGCCCACCACTACACGCGCGGCCTGCTGGGCAGTGTGCTGTCCCTCGAATCCGCGGCCGAACGCATGACCCAGATCAAGGGAGTCGTCCCCTCCCCCGCCGACTTCCCGGCCGGCTGCCGTTTCGCCGACCGTTGCCCACTGGCGAGCGACATCTGCCGTACGACGGCACCGGACCTGGTCGGGCCACGCACACACACGGCGGCCTGCCACCACCCGGCGATCGACCTGGTGACGACGGAGAGCGAGACGGTGTCATGAGTCCTCTCGTCGATTTGTCGGACGCCCATGTCGTCCACAAGGCGCGCAGCGGCGGCCTGTTCACCCGCGATCGGGTCTACGCCCTGACCGGCGCCGACCTCACCATCGCGCCCGGCGAGACGGTCGGCGTGGTCGGCGAGTCCGGCTGCGGCAAGTCCACGCTGGCGAAGGTGTTGGTGGGCGTCCAGCGGCCGACGTCCGGCACGGTGTCGTTCCGGGGCCGCGACCTGTGGTCGATGCCGGACGGCGAACGCCGGGCCGCCGTGGGCACGGGCATCGGCATGATCTTCCAGGACCCGTCGACCGCGCTGAACCGCCGTCTGACGATCCGGCAGATACTGCGCGACCCGCTCGACGTGCACGGCCGTGGGGACCGGAAGCAACGTGAGGAACGGGTACGGGAGTTGATGTCGCTGGTAGGACTCCCGCGCGCGCTTGCGGACGGCCTGCCGGGACAGCTTTCCGGCGGCCAGCGCCAACGGGTCGCGATCGCGCGGGCGTTGGCGCTGGACCCCGACCTGGTGGTGGCCGACGAACCGACCAGCGCGCTGGACGTCTCGGTCCGCGCCCAGATCCTGAATCTCTTGTTGGACTTGAAGGAACGCCTGGGCCTGGCCCTGGTGTTCGTGTCCCACGACATCCAGACGGTGCGGCGGATGAGCGACCGCGTGATCACCATGTACCTGGGCCGGATCGTCGAGGAGACCCCGGCCGACCAGGTCACCGACCGGGCGAGGCACCCGTACACGAGGGCCCTCTTCTCGGCGACACCCGGCCTGTTGCACCCCATCGACCCGATTCCGCTGGTCGGGCCGGTGCCGTCGGCGACGCGTCCGCCGAGCGGCTGCCCGTTCCGCACCCGCTGCTGGAAGGCGGACGACGTGTGCGCATCCGCCATGCCGGACTTTTCACCCGCGTCGACGCCGGGTCATCGCTACCGCTGCCACCATCCTGTGGAGGAGGACCTGACCACCCGCGACCTCGTTCGCCAAAGCCGCCCCATGGAGCCTTCATGACCTTCCCCGCCCCGCTCACCGGTGTCGTACCGCCCGTCTGCACGCCCCTGACACCGGACCGCGAGGTGGATGTCCGTTCGCTGCTCAGGCTCGTCGACCATCTGATGGAGGCCGGGGTGCACGGGCTGTTCCTGCTCGGCTCGACCTCGGAGGCGGCGTATCTGACGGATCGTCAGCGGAGGCGCGTCGTCGAGGCGGTGGTGGCTCATGTGGGCGGCCAACTCCCGGTGCTGGCAGGGGCGATCGACATGACGACGCCGCGGGTTCTGGACCATGTCGCGGCGGTGACGGAGGCGGGCGCGGACGCGGTCGTGGTGACCGCGCCCTTCTACACACTCACCCACCCGGCGGAGATCGCCCGCCACTACCGCCTGATCGCCGCCGCGTCACCGGTCCCCGTCGTCGCCTACGACCTCCCCGCCTCCGTCCACACCAAGCTGCCCGCCGACCTGGTCCTCGAACTCGCCGCCGAAGGTGTCCTCGCCGGCCTCAAGGACTCCAGCGGCGACCTCGGCGGCTTCCGTACGGTCGTCACCGGCGCGCGGGTCCATCCGGACATCACCGGTTTCAGCGTGCTGACCGGTTCCGAACTCTTCGTAGACTCGGCGCTCGCGCTGGGGGCGGACGGGGCGGTGCCGGGTCTCGCCAACGTCGATCCGCACGGATACGTCCGTCTCGACGAGCTGTGCCGAGCCGGTGACTGGGAGCGGGCGCGGGCCGAACAGGAGCGGCTGTGCGGGTTGTTCGGGCTGGTGGGGGTCGGTGACCCGGCGCGGATGGGAGGCAGTTCGTCGGCCCTCGGGGCGTTCAAGGCGGCGCTGCAACTGCGGGGCGTGATCGAGTGCGCGGCGACTGCGGAGCCGCAGGTGGGGTTGTCTGCCGACGAGGTGGGGCGGGTGGGGAAGTTCCTGGCGGCGGCGGGGTTGCTGTAACCACATCTCCCACCCACGCACCCACCCGTTTACTGGCCTTTGAAAGGTGAACCTCTAAAACACCCGAGACGGGTGGGTGGATGGGTGAGAAACAGGGGTCTGGGGGCGGAGCCCCCCAGACCCACCAACCGTTGCGTTGCTACGGATCAGAATGTTGCGAGACCGGTGCCTGCGCGTACATGGTGGTCGCTCACCCCAGCCCAATCGAGCACCAGACCACTTTGCCGCCGGTCGGCAAGAAGTAGTAGCTCCACTCCTTCGTGATGCGCTCCAGGATGAGCAGCCCCCGACCGCTCTCAGCACCGGGTGCAGGCGACGCATTGAGCACCGGCGGCCGGGGATCAGGGTCGGCCACCCAGATCAGGAGCCGGTGCGGCCCCTTGTGCAGTGTCAGTCGGATGCGAGGCGGTACGGCGTCGAGCGACACGTTGCCGACAGAGCGCACGGCGTTGGTGACCAACTCCGATACCGCCAACTGGGCATCGTCAATGCGGTCGTCGGGCAAATGCCAGGCGGACAGGACATCTCTTGTGTGGCGGCGCCCCCATCTCACAGCGTCGGCCTGGGCGGCAAGCTCCATCTCGCTGGTGTAGGGAGCGCCGGTCATCGCCGGGCCTCCTGTTCGGCCGGCCCCGCGGTGGGCATCACGACCCACAGTCGTCCGCCAATGTCGCCCTCGATCTCCTCACACATAATGTCGGCCAGGGGAGCGACCGTGCTGAGGTGTTCGGTTGAGGGAACGGCAACGTTGCGTACGCCGTCGCGCCGACAGCGGTTGGTCATCGCCACCCACGACGTCAGTTGCTGCCACTTGGTCTCAACGAAGACGTTGCCGAGGACGAAGCCCTGGCTGCGAGCGAATGCCGCCAGCTCGCGGTGTGTGCGAATGACGCCGTCGATGCCCATGCCGGGTAACACCCGGAGGTAGCCGAACAGCAGCGGTCGTGGGTCAGTGGTCATGGCGGTTGGCCTCCTGGTGGCCGTCGGCGGGGGTACAAGCCGACGGTGGTGGAGGCCCATTGGCCCATGCCAGGCCGTAGCCGCATGGGCGGCTATGTATCTGACGTATAGCCATGCCGGGCGCGGTTGCACCCATCTACCCTGGGGTCATTCACCCCCTGTAACCAGGCCGGTACGGAGTACGCCATGGCAACGCCCCCACCAGCCCGCTACTGCGCCTGCGGCACCCGTCTGGCCCGGGATAACGCCGCTCCCCAGTGCCATGCCTGCCAGCGCAAGCGCCAGGCCGCTGCCGTGGTCCAACCGCCCGCCGTACCCGCCGCTTTCTGGGACGACGAACGGATGCGCGAAGCCCTCGATACCTGGCACATGGGCAAGGTGCTGTACGCCTACCGCACTCATTCTCACCACGGGCGGGTACTCAGTCAGGAAGTCGTCGCCGACTGGTTGGGTCTGACACAAGCGCAGTTGAGTCGGATCGAGAACGGAGCAGCCCCGCAAGACCTCGGCAAGCTCATGCAGTGGGCGCATAGCCTCCGGATTCCGGCCGACCTACTGTGGTTCAAGCTCAAGTTGCCGGTCACCAAGCACCAGGCCCCGAAGCACAGCGCAGCCGCGAAGCCGGAGCCGACGCAAGGCGGTGTTCAAGGTGGCCTGTTGCTGCCCGTCGTGATCAACGGGCATTCGGTCATGGTGCCGGTCGACGCCCGCACCCTGAAGGAAAGCGGCCTCGGTGGCCTGCTCGACCAGCCCGACAGCACCAAGGAACACGAAGCCATGTCTCCGCTCAACCGTCGCGCCGTACTCAAAGGCGGCATCGCCGCCGCAGCGCTCCCTGGCCTCGGCTTGGAGGAGATTCAGCACATTGCCGCAGCCCTCGACGATGCCCGCCGCTACATGGACGGTCCGGTCGTCGAGTACCTGCGTCGCCAGATCGCGGCCTGCAAGCAGGACGACGGCAGCCTCGGGCCGAAGAAGACGCTGCCGGTCATGCTTGGCTTGCTGGGAGCCATCGCGGAGCACGCCCGTGATGTCCAGCCAGCGGTTCGCCGGGAGCTGCTGGCCATTGGCGCGGACGGTGCGGAGTTCGCCGGGTGGCTGTACCGCGACATCCACCAGCCGCTCCAGGCCGGGCGTTGGTACGACCGCGCCATGGAATGGGCGCAGGAAGCCAACGACCCCGCCATGCAGGGATACGTCCTGCTCAAAAAGGCGCAAATGGCGTACGACGAACGCGATGCGGTGAGGGTGTTGACGCTCGCCGAAGCAGCAGGCCAACCGCACTGGCAGTTGCCGCTCAAGGTACGGGCCGAGGTTGCGCAGCAACAAGCCCGGGGGTTCGCCATGCTCGGTGAGCCCATGGACACCGTCGAACGGGCCCTCAGCGAAGCCGGGCAACTGCTGACGCAGCACGAAGACATTGCCGACGACCAAGGCTCGCACCTCAGCCCGCACTACAACCGCGCGAACCTGACGCTCCAGAGGGCCAGTTGCTACATCGAGGCGGGAAAGCCAGCGCGGGCCGCCGACCTGTACGGCACGGTCTTGGAAGGGGACGCGCTCTCGCGCCGTGACCAGGGCTACTTTCTGGCCCGGCGGGCATGCTCGCTGGCCCTGGCCGGCCAACCGGATGACGCCGCGAGCGTTGGTCTGGCTGCCGTCGAGTTGTCCGACGCCACCAACTCCCTCCGCACCAAACGCGAGTTGACGCGAGCCATGGCCACGCTCCAACCGTGGGCAACACGACCCGGTCCCCGCGAGCTGCGTGAAGCTCTGCGGGCCTAGCGTTCGGACAACCACTCGGCGGTGGTGCGGATGACGAACGCCTGCCACTCCTGGCTCTGCGGATCGAGGTACTGCGGGTCGTCGTGGACAGCGAAGCCGTGTTGCGCGCCCTCGATTTCGACCAGCCGGCACGGCGCCTGAAACTGCGGCACTGCCGCCCGCGAAGCTTCGACCGGCACAAAGGTGTCCTTGGTGCCATGCACGATGAGCGTGGGGGCTTGCACGTCGCCCAGTGCCTCGTGCGGCCGGAGCCAGAAGACCTCGTTGTAGATGGCCCGCCCGTGCTTGAGCGTCGGCGAGTGCGACAGGTAGCCCAGTTCGGTGAGCTGGGTCGCGGCCTCGTCGGTCAGCTGATCGTCCACCCAGAACGGCCGGTTGTCGACGGTCCGTCGCTTGTAGTTGAGCTGCGGGTTGAACAGCACCAGTCGGGTGATCTCCTCTGGCTGCTTGGCGGCGTAGTAGGCGCACAGCCCGCCGGTGAAACTCGTGCCAAGCAAACTGACAGCGGTTGCCCCGGTGGCCTCGCGTAGATATGCCAGCACGACCCGAATGTCGTTCAGGATGATGGAGAGCGTCAGTTCCTCTTGCTTGCCCTCGCTGTCACCATGGCCTCGGAGGTCGAACCGCAAGCTCGCAACGCCCGCGTCGGCCAGACCGTCCGCAAGACGCGTGAAGAAGCCACCCTCTTCCCGGGTGACACCACCACCGTGCACGAGCACGATGGCCCGGTCCGTGGCCTCGGTCGGTTGCGTCAGGGTGCCGGCGAGGTGTTGGCCGTCGAGGCTGCGAATGCTCACGCTGTCGGTCGCCATACCGGCAAGCGTAGAGCGGTCGGTTCGACGACCGACAGAGGGTGACCACAGGGTCGGAGGCCCCTCTGTTCGACACCTACGCCGACAGTTTCGACGCGGTGTGGGAGACCGCCACGCCGATACCAGAAAGGTGACCATGGCACGGACCGAGTACTACGACGACCCGGCGGCACCGGAGCCGAACAGCCTGGTGGTCGCCGCGTCCGCCGTGGTCACCGATGACGAAGGGCGCGTGCTCCTTCAGCGCCGCCGGGACAACGACCTCTGGGCGCTGCCTGGCGGCGGCATGGAGATGACCGACTCACTCCCGGGGACGGCGGTCCGCGAGGTGAAGGAGGAAACGGGTCTGGACGTGGAGATCACCGGGCTCGTGGGCACGTACACCGACCCCCGCCACGTGATCGCCTACTCGGACGGTGAGGTGCGCAGACAGTTCAACGTCTGCTTCACCGCCCGCACGGTCGGCGGCCGACTCGCGATCTCGGACGAGTCCACGGAACTGCGATTCCTCCAGCCGGAAGAGATCGATCAACTGCCGATGCACCACACGCAGCGGCTCAGGATCCGACACTTCCTGGAACACCGCGACCGGCCCTATCTCGGCTGACCTCGTGAATCCTCGGGTCAGCTTCTGCCCAGCTCGGCCGTCGGCACCCGCCGGAACTCGATCGTGTCGTACGTCCCCGTCACTCCGGTCTCGTACAACACCCCCACCGTGTCCGACCCCACCTGCACCAGATCGGAGTACCCCGCCCGCTGCGGCGACAGCGTGACCGCCTTCACGAAGCTCCCCCCACCATCCCCGCTCCGCCAAATCGCCATCCCCTGGCGGACGTTGGGCACGGAAGGCGCCGAGAACAACAACGCCCCACCGGCGCCGGCCAGTTGCAGCACGCTCCCCTCCACCACCGGCACATCGTCCAACGTGTGCTGCACGGCGTACGGCCGGTCAAGACTCTCGCCCCCGTCACTGGAGTACGTGTCGAGCCGGTTGCCCGCGCTCGTGCCCAGTTGGTCCCGTGAGCTGAAGTACAGGCGCCCGTCGGGGAGTTCGGTCGCCGATGACTCGTTCGCGTTGTCGACGCCGTTGTACGTGGAGTCCACGAACCCCAGTCGCCACGTCTCGCCCCCGTCGTCGCTGTACAGATCATGACCGCCGTAGTACTTCGCCTCCTGCCCGGTGTCACTCGACCCGGCGCTCGGTGCGGCGGAATGATTGGCAGGAATCACCAACCGCCCCGCATGCACCCCCCGCGTCAGCGCGACCGCATGCCCCGGCCCCGTCGCGTACCAGCGCCAGCTCGGTAGTTTCACCTCCCCCGTGATGTCCCGCGGAAGAGTGAAAGTACGGCCGTCGTCCCAGCTCCGCTGCACGAACACCCGGCGGCTCTGCTCGGCCGTGACCTCGCCGCGCATGATCTGGCCCTCGGTGACGGCCCCGCTGTTGTAGGAGGTGACCAGCACGATCGCGCCGGTGCGGGGGTCGACCACGGGTGCCGGGTTGCCCCGGGTGTCCCCGCCGCCGGAGGCCACCACAGACAGCGGACCCCAGGTGCAGCCGCCGTCGGTGGAGCGCCGTAGGACGACGTCGATGTTGCCGGTGTCGCCCGCGTCGTTGTGCCGCCCCTCGGCGAAGGCGAGGACGGTGCCCTGGTCGGTGGTGACGGTCGCGGGGATGCGGTAGGTGTCGTAGCCGCCGTCTCCGGAGGCGTAGGGCACGGAGGACGTGCAGCCGGAGCGCGCGGACGCGTGCCCGGCAAGAGTGATGGGGGCGGCCAGTACTGCTGCTACGAGAAGCGTGCGGCTCAGGATGGTCATCGCTCTCCCTCACGGAGGTCGCCCCTCGCGGAACGACGCCGACCTGTCTGTCCGTCACAGCCTCCCCGGTGTCACCATCCCGGACTCGTACGCCACGATCACCAGCTGTGCCCGGTCCCGCGCCCCGAGCTTGCCCATGATGCGGCTGACGTGCGTCTTCGCGGTCAGCGGACTCAGGCCCAACGCTTCGGCCACTTCGGTGTTGTTGAGGCCGCGCGCGACCAGGGCGAGCACTCCGCGTTCCCGTGCGGAGAGGCATTCGGGGCCGCCGGTGGCGGGCGCGGCGGGGCTGCGCAGGAAGCGGGCGATGAGCCGGGCCGTCGGACCCGGTGACAGAAGCGCCTCTCCGGCCGTGACCGTGCGGATCGCGTCGAGGAGTTCGGCCGGACGGGTGTCCTTGACCAGGAATCCGGAGGCGCCGGCGCGCAGCGCGTCCACTACGTGCTCGTCAGTGTCGTAGGTCGTCAGGACGAGGATCCGCACCCCGGCGAGGTCCTCGTCGGCCGCGATCAGGCGGGTCGCCTCGATGCCGTCCAGGTCCGGCATACGGATGTCCATCAGGACGAGGTCGGCGCGGGAGGTGCGGGCGAGCGCCACGGCCTCACGGCCGGTGGCCGCCTGTCCTACGACCTCCATGTCCCGCGCCGATTCGACGAGCATCGCGAACGCGGCCCGTACGAGCGTCTGGTCGTCGGCGAGGAGTACGCGGATGGCGGTCACTGTGCTCCTTCGGTGTGCGCCCGCAGGGGCAGTACGGCGTTCACGGCGAAGCCCGCCCCCTCCAGCGGCCCGGCGGTCAGCGTGCCGCCGACACTGCGCACCCGTTCGCGCATGCCGACAAGGCCGAAGCCGGGCGGAGCGGAACCGCTGCCGAGTCCGTCGTCGGTGACGTCCACGTGCAGGGCGCCGTCCCGCTCGTGCACACCGACCCGCACGGTGAGGTCGGCGCGCCCGCCGTGCCGTACCGCGTTGGTGAGGGCCTCCTGGACTATCCGGTAGGCAGCCGCGCCCACGGCGGCCGGGACGGCGTCGGCGACCACCGACAGGTCGACCTTCGCCCCCGCACCCCGGGCCGTAGCCGCGAGGTCGGGCAGTCCGTCGAGGCCGGGCAGCGGGCCGCGCTCGTCGGGCGGGCCGTCCTCCCGGAGCACCTCCAGCGTCGTACGCAGTTCCCCGCGTGCGCTGCGGCAGGTGTCCGCGATGTCGTCGAGGGCCTTGGCCACGGCGGCCCGGTCGAGGCGGTCGGGGTCCTCGGTGAGCACGTGCGCGGCCACCGAGGTCCGCACGCCGATGAGGGTGATGCTGTGCGCGAGCAGGTCGTGCAGGTCGCGGGCGATACGCAGGCGTTCCTCGGCGACGCGGCGGCGGGCCTCCTCCTCGCGGGTGCGTTCGGCTCGCTCGGCGCGTTCGAGGGCCGCCTCCGTCAACTGGCGGTGAACGCGGAGGTAGCCGCCGAGGACGAGCATGGAGACGACCCAGCCGGCGATCTGGAAGCTCTCGGCGACCCCGGCCATGCCGTCGCCGAGCTTGAGCCCCACCATCAGCCCGATGACGGAACAGCCGACGATCACCGTGCGCCGGACGCTGCCGGTGACCGCGACCGTGTAGAGCAGCACCATGGAGGCGCCGGTCGGCGCGGAGTGGTTGTAGTCGTGCTCGTGGAAGGTCGCGATCAGCGGGATCATCACGGCCAGCACCAGCAGCGGGGCGCGTCGCCGCCAGACCAGCGGGACATGCAGGACGAGCAGCAACGCCCAGCCGAACGCGTCCGGCCGCCGTCCGCTGCCGAAGCTGACGGCGACGATCGACGCGAGCACGGCGAGGCCGGCGGCGAGGAACGCGTCCTGCCGCCGGACGCTCGTCATGACTGCCCGCCTCACGGGGTTCATCTTCCGTCAGCCGAACGCGCTGCCGACAGCGAGGCCCTCACACCGGCTCCGGCTGCCGCTCCGGCCGTACGGCCTCGGGCTCCCGGGACAGCCGCCCCGGCCACCACACCTTCCGCCCCAGCAGCACACTCGCGCTGGTCACCAGGTACGTCCGCACGAGGAAGGTGTCCAGCAGCACGCCCACCGCGATCACGAAGCCCAGCTCGACGAGTTGCACCAACCCCATGTTCGTCAGCACCGCGAAGGTAGCGGCGAGGACAAGCCCAGCGGAGGCGATGACCCCGCCCGTCGTCCGCAGGGCGGTCAGCGCGGCGGCGACCGGCTCCGCGCCCCCGGTCGACTCCTCGCGCATCCGGTGCATGAGGAAGATGCCGTAGTCGACGCCGAGGGCCACCAGGAAGACGAAGGACAGCAGCCCCAGCCCCGGGTCGGTCCCCTCGAATCCGAACAGCGGCCCGAACACCAGCCCGCCGATGCCGAGCGCCGCACCCCACACCGCGATCACGGCGGCCACCAGCATCAGCGGCGCGACCAGCGACCGCAGCAGGACGATCAGGATCAGCAGCACGGACGCGAGGACGATCGGCACCACGACGAGCCGGTCCCGCGCGTTGGTGTCCCGCAGGTCGATCTGCTGGGCGCTGGGCCCGCCGACGTAGGAGCCCTTGAGCGTGTGCCGCAGGTCGCCGATGGTGCGGGTCTCGGCCGCCGACTGCGGGGTGCCCACGGCGGTGACGGAGATCTCCGTCCAGCCGTGTCCGCTACGGCCCTGCTGGGTGCCCGCGACGCCCCGGGTGGCCCGGATCGTGGCGAGGGTCGCGTCGGCGCGGGCGGCCGGGGTGACGACGTCGATGGGCTGCGCGGAGCGTTCGGGGTAGGCCTCGGCGAGGGTGCGCATCGCGGTGACGGAGTCGGGGCGGTCGACGAAGGAGTCGTCCTGCTTGAGGGAGCCGGGCAGGTTCAGGGTGCCCAGGGCGAGTGCGCCGAGCAGGGCGGCGCCGCCCACGAGGACGAGCAGGGGTCGGCGTCCGGCGGAGCTGCCCATCGCGGTGAACAGCGACCGGCGGGCCTTGGGCGTGGAGCCGTAGGCCGGGACGAGCGGCCAGAACACGCGGCGGCCGAGGAGGACGAGGAGCGCGGGCAGCAGCGTGAGCATCGCGACGAGCGCGGACAGCACGCCTACGGTCCCCAACGGGCCCATTCCGCGGCTGGAGTTGAGGTCGGCGGCGAGCAGGCACAGCAGGCCGGCTGCGACCGTGCCGGAGGAGGCGAGTACGGCGGGCCCGCAGCCGCGCAGAGCGGCGCGCATCGCGTCGTAGGGGCGCTCCACGCGTCGTAGTTCCTCGCGGTAGCGGGAGACGAGCAGCAGGGCGTAGTCGGTGCCCGCGCCGAAGGCGAGGATCGTCATGATGCCTGTGCTCTGGCCCGAAATGGTCGTCCCGAAGGCCTGGTTGAGACCGTATGCGATCCCTGTGGACAGGAAGTCGCCGACTCCGGCGACGGCCAGCGGGACCAGCCACAGGACCGGGCTGCGGTAGATGATGATCAGCAGGATGGCGACGACGGCGACGGTCGTGTAGAGCAGCGGGCCGCCGAGCGAGTCGAAGACCTTGCCCGCGTCGGTGGCCAGTGCGCCCGGACCGCCGACCTGGACCGTCAACCCGCCCTTGTCCCGGGCGACTTGGCGGATGTCGTCGACGAGGGCGGTGCGCTTCTTCTCGTCGGTGCCGGGCCAGTTGCTGGTGACCGGGTACATGAGGGTGGTGCCGTCGGCGGACGGGACGCCGTGCGGTGTCGCGGCGAGCGGGTGCAATGCGCCGATCTTCGCGAGCTGTTGGGCGGCCTCGGACCTGTCGGCGGCCGTGAGTCCACTGTCCCGGTGGTAGACGAGGACCAGTTCGGTGGTCTGGCCGCCGGGCAACTGCTCCTGGATCTTGGCGACTTGGGTGGAGTCCGCGCTCGCGGGCAGATAGTCGGTCACCCGGTCGTGTGTGACGTCACCGAGCTTCGACGCGAACGGCGAGGCCAGCGCGAGCACCCCGATCCAGAGCGCGAGCACCACCCAGGGGATGGCTCGTCGCCTTGTGCTGTTCCTCTGTTCGGCCCCCATGGAACGGGCCCCCTCCCGGCGCGGCGCGGATGTCTGGTTGCGCTCTCCAGACTTCCGGCGCGGGAGGGGTGAGTCGTCGCGCGGGAGGGCGAGTTCGGGACTACTGCCAGGGGTGTCCGTGCGGCCGTATTACTCCCTGGGGAGTAGTGGCACGGACTACGACGGCGTACGCGCCGCCGCCAGCAGCCGTGTCACGTCGTCCGAGCAGATGGTGAGGGCCGCGCCCACGGTCGCGAGGGCGTCGCGTTCCGCGGGGGTGTAGGGGCCGTCGGCGAGGGCGATGCGGGCACCCTGGAGCAGGATCGATTCGCGGCCTGCCGGGGCGAGGTGGGGGGCGAGCGGGTCGAGGGCCTCGTGGAGTTCTATGGCGAGGCCGGCGCCGCTGGGTTCGCCGAAGATGCGGCCGGTGTCGGCGGCCAGGGCCTCGACGAGGGCGCCGAGCTGGTCCTCGGTGCAGTCCTGGAAGCCGGCGGCGCGCACGGTGCCCGCGGCGGCCTCCAGGGACGTACGGGCGCAGGTGCCGCCCGTGGCGAGGACCGCGAGGGCGACCGTGTGCACGGCGTCGCGGAGCATCGCGGAGAAGCGGCTCGTGGTGGGGTGGTCGAGGACGTCGGTGCCGTAGTGGCCCTGGCAGGCGGCGCACTCGACGACCGGTCCTGTGTCGCCGCGTGGCAGCACCGGCATGCCGAGCAGGGTGAAGCGGCGGCGCCCGGTGAGCCGCTGGTAGTTGCGGTCGCCCCCGCAGCCGGGGCAGAAGAACTCGCCGTCTCCGACGCTGGTCCACGCGGTACGGATGCCCAGCACGCGCGCTGCACGGCCCTCATGGACAACTCGGCCGTCTCGTCCCCGTTCTGGCAGCACGTCGCACCTCCGTAACGCCGCGGCAACATCGCCGCGCTGGCGTGATGTTAGCCACATTGTTGAGCTGGAGTCAGTACCCAGGACGAGACCTTCCCGTGACCTGCACATGGAATGGCCGGGAAACGACGGGGCCCCGCCCGCCGGAGAGCGGCGTGCGGGGCCCTTGAGCGACGGGTAAACCGCCGGTCAGGATGGTTCAGCGGGTAGCGCGGTTGACGGCGGAGACGACAGCCTTCAGTGAGGCACGTGTCGTATTCGCGTCGATCCCGATTCCCCACAGAACCTTGTCGCCGATCGCGCACTCGATGTACGAGGCGGCCTGCGCGGAGGCGCCCTCGCTCATCGTGTGCTCCTGGTAGTCCAGGAGCCGTACGTCGATGCCGACGGACTGCAGGGCGTCGAAGAAAGCGGAGATCGGGCCGTTGCCGGAGCCGGTCAGGACGGTGTCGACGCCGTCGACGGTGGCCTCGACCTTGAGCGTGTCCACGCCGTCGGTGTCGGTGGTCGACTGGCCGGTCTTCACCTGGATACGGCCCCAGGGGTTGTCCGGGTTCGGCAGGTACTCGTCCTCGAAGGTCGCCCAGATCTCCTTCGGGGTGACCTCGCCGCCCTCGGCGTCCGTCTTGGCCTGGATCAGCTTCGAGAACTCGATCTGCATCCGGCGCGGCAGGTCCAGCTTGTGGTCGTTCTTCAGGACGTACGCGATTCCGCCCTTGCCGGACTGCGAGTTGACCCGGATGACGGCCTCGTAGGAGCGGCCGACGTCCTTCGGGTCGATCGGCAGGTACGGGACGGCCCACTCGATGTCGTCGACGGTGACGCCCTTGGCCTTGGCGTCGGCCTCCATGGCGTCGAAGCCCTTCTTGATGGCGTCCTGGTGGGAGCCGGAGAAGGACGTGTAGACCAGGTCGCCCACGTACGGGTGGCGCGGGTGGACCTCCATCTGGTTGCAGTACTCCCACGTACGACGGATCTCGTCGATGTTGGAGAAGTCGATCTGCGGGTCGACGCCCTGGGAGAAGAGATTCATTCCCAGCGTGACCAGGTCTACGTTGCCGGTGCGCTCGCCCTGGCCGAACAGGCAGCCCTCGACGCGGTCGGCGCCGGCCATCAGGGCCAGTTCGGCGGCGGCGACGGCCGTACCGCGGTCGTTGTGCGGGTGGATGGACAGCACGACGTGCTCGCGGCGGGACAGGTGGCGGCCCATCCACTCGAAGCGGTCCGCGTGCGTCGACGGGGTCGAACGCTCCACCGTGGCAGGCAGGTTGAGGATGATCTCGCGGCCCGGGCCGGGCTGCCAGACGTCCATGACCGCCTCGCAGACCTCCAGCGCGAAGTCCAGCTCGGTGTCCGTGAAGATCTCGGGGCTGTACTGGTACCCGAACTCGGTCTCGGGGCCCAGCAGTTTCTCGGCGTACTCCATCACCAGGCGGGTGCCGTCGACGGCGATCTGCTTGATGTCGTCCTTGGAGCCGCGGAAGACCACGCGGCGGAAGACGGGCGCGGTCGCGTTGTAGAGGTGCAGCGTGGCGCGCTTGGCGCCCTTCAGGGACTCCACGGTCCGCTCGATCAGGTCCTCGCGGGCCTGCGTCAGCACGGAGATCGTGACGTCGTCCGGGATCGCGCCCTCTTCCTCGACGATCGAGCGCACGAAGTCGAAGTCGGTCTGCCCTGAGGCCGGGAAGCCGACCTCGATCTCCTTGTAGCCCATCTTGACCAGCAGGTCGAACATCGCGCGCTTGCGCGCCGGTGACATGGGATCGATCAGGGCCTGGTTGCCGTCCCGCAGGTCCGTGGAGAGCCAGCGGGGGGCGACGGTGATCCGCTGCTGGGGCCAGGTGCGGTCGGGGATGTCGACCTGCTCGTACTGGCCGTACTTGTGGATCGGCATGGAACTGGGCTGCTGGCGATTGGCACGGCTGTGGCTGGTTGCCATGATGCGGGGGCTCCTCGTGGTGTCCTGAAGGACGGCCGACGACGCAACGCGAAGCTCCGCGGGGAGGGAGTCGACCTGGACTACAGGCCCTCGCCGCGGCAGCTAAGGAGAAGCAGCCCGTAACGCATGATGCGAAGCATGCTAGCCGAGTGGTTCTGGACGTGCGGCCGCGTATCAGTATGCGGGACTGCAACCCCTCAGGGGCGCGAGGAACTGCGCGACCAGCCACACTCAGCCGTCGCCTGATAACACAGAGCGACCATTCCTGAGTGGAGCATCCTCACATTTCACCAATCAAGGTCGCACGTAGTGACATGCCGCTAACGGAGTGCCATCGTGCCGGGCATGACGACACACGGGGGCTTCGAGCCCGTCTTCTGCACGATCATCCCGCCGCACATCCTCGACAAGATCGTCCAGCACGAGGACCCCGCAATCTCCGGTCCCGCCCGCGAGACCCTGCAGCGCGACGCCTACGAGCGCACCCACCGCCGGCTGACCACCGTGCTCGGCGCCCCGACCCTCGCCGCGCCCGCCACGACCGACAAGCCGCGGCGCACGATCTACGACGCCAAGCACAAGCAGGACCTGCCCGGCAAGAAGGTCCGCGCCGAGGGCTCGGAGCCCGGCAAGGACGCGACCGTCAACCGCGCCTACGCGGGCCTCGGCGCCACCTTCGAGCTCTACCTCAACGCCTTCAACCGGCACTCCATCGACGGCGAGGGCCTGCCGCTCAACGCGTCCGTCCACTACGACGTGAACTACGACAACGCGTTCTGGAACGGCGAACAGATGGTGTTCGGCGACGGCGACGGCGAGCTGTTCCTCGACTTCACCATCCCGGTCGACGTCATCGGCCACGAACTCACCCACGGCGTCACGCAGTACACCGCGAACCTGACCTACTTCGGCCAGTCCGGCGCCCTGAACGAGTCGGTCTCCGACGTCTTCGGCTCGCTCATCAAGCAGTACTCGCTCGGCCAGACCGCCGCCGACGCCGACTGGCTGATCGGCGCCGGGCTGCTCGCCCCGCGCGTCACCGGTGTCGCCCTGCGCTCCATGAAGGCCCCGGGCACGGCCTACGACGACGACGCCCTCGGCAAGGACCCGCAGCCCGCGACGATGGACGGCTTCATCAAGACCGGTAGCGACAACGGCGGCGTGCACCTCAACTCCGGCATCCCCAACCACGCCTTCTACCTGGTCGCCGACGCGCTCGGCGGGCACGCCTGGGAGAAGGCAGGACAGATCTGGTACGACGTGCTGACCGGCGGCGAGCTCAAGAAGGACGCCCTGTTCACCGACTTCGCCACGCTCACCGTCGCCGCCGCGAAGACCCGGTTCGGGGACGGCGGCGAGGAGCTGCAGGCCGTGCAGAAGGCTTGGGAACAGGTCGGGGTGCCGACCTCGTAGTCGCGGCAGTCGCGCCGTACCCGTATCCGTACTAGACAGGACCCATGCGTATTCAGGTACGACGCACGGGCGGGTTCGGTGGCATCGAGCGCCGCGGCGAGGTCGACACCTCGGCGCGGCCCGACGCACACGAGTGGCACGCGCTGGCCGAACAGGCGGTCGCCGACGGCCAGCGCACGCCGAAGACCGGTGTCCCGGACGGCTTCCACTACGAGATCACGGTGGACGGGAAGACCGTGTACACGGCCGACCCCCGGCTTACGGAGGAGCAACGGACGCTGATCTCAAGGGTGTTGAAGGAAGGTGCGTAACTGCTTGTTCACGCCCGCCCGTTGACACCCGTTACCAGCGGTACGGATGATCCGGCGCATGGCGACTGATGCAGGCAACCCGATACCTCGGTTCCCGGCCGATTTCCTCTGGGGTGTCTCGACCTCGGCCCACCAGATCGAGGGCGCGGCGGGCGAGCGCGAGCCCTCCGTATGGGACGTGTTCGAGGCCGAGCCGGGCCGGATCAAGGACGGTTCGACGGCGGCGGTGGCCTGCGACCACTTCCACCGCCACCACGAGGACGTGGCCCTCCTGGCCGGCCTGGGCGTGGACGCGTACCGCTTCTCGATCTCCTGGCCGCGGGTGAACTCCCCCGGCGGCCTCGACTTCTACGACCGTCTCGTCGACGAACTGGGCGAGGCGGGCGTGCGTCCGGTCCCGACCCTGTTCCACTGGGATCTCCCGGTCACGCAGGACTGGCTGGATCGGGACACGGCGTCGCGTTTCGCCGAGTACGTGTCCGTGGTCGCCGACCGCCTGGGCGACCGGGTGAAGAAGTGGATCACCCTCAACGAGCCTGCGGAACATACGCTGTTGGGGCACGCGCTGGGCGCCCACGCCCCCGGAAAGACACTCCTCTTCGACGCGCTTCCGGTCGCCCACCACCAACTCCTGGCCCACGGTCTGGCGGTACGGGCGCTGCGCGCGGCCGGTGCCACCGACATCGGGATCGCCAACTCGCACGGCCCGACCTGGCCGGCGTCCCAGGAGCCGGAGGACATAGAGGCGGCGAACTTCTACGACCTCCTCCTGAACCGCCTGTTCGCCGACCCCCTGCTGCTGGGCGAATACCCCTCCGGACTCGGCGAGTTGATGCCCGGGGACGTCGAGTCCGACCTCAAGGTGATCGCCGAGCCGATCGACTGGTACGGGATCAACTACTACGCGCCGAGCCGGGTCGGGGCACCCCAGGGCGCGGAGATCGAGTTCGGCGGACTGACCCTCCCGGCCGAACTCCCCTTCTCGGTAAGGGACATCGAGGGCGTCCCGGTCACGGACTTCGGCTGGCCGGTGGTCCCCGAGGGCCTCACCGAACTCCTCACCACCTTCCGCGACCGCTACGGCGACCGCCTCCCGCCCGTCGTCATCACCGAGAACGGCTGCTCCTACGAGGGCGTCGACGACCAGGACCGGATCGCCTACCTCGACGGCCATGTCCGGGCGCTGCACGGGGCGTTGGAGGCGGGCGTGGACGTCCGCGGCTACTTCGTGTGGTCGCTCCTCGACAACTTCGAGTGGGCGGAGGGCTACGAGCGGCGCTTCGGCCTCGTCCACGTCGACTACGAGACGCAGGCGCGCACCCCGAAGGCGTCGTACGGCTGGTTCCAGGGCCTGCTGCGGGCGCAGAGAGCGCGGGTGGAGGGATGACGACGGCCGACGCGGTCTCCGCGTCCGGTGCCCTCGCCGAGCCCGTCGAACGGGTCGGCCGGGGCTGGACCTCCGCGCTCTCGCTCGCCAACGGGGCGATCTGGGTGGGCTGGTACGGCCCGCTGCAGATCCTGCTGGCCTCCCAGGCCAAGGACTTCGCGCCCGGCACCGGCATGTCCAAGGAGACGATGCTGGCGTGGGTGACCGGCGCGGGCGCGCTGGTGTCCCTGGTCGCCAATCCGCTCTTCGGCGCGCTGTCCGACCGTACGACGGCGCGTTGGGGCCGCCGTACGCCGTGGATCGTGGCCGGGTCGGCGGGCGGGGCGCTGTCGTTGCTGCTGCTCGCGGGGGCGGGCGGGGTGTGGACGATGGCGGCCGGCTGGTGCCTGGTCCAGCTCACCCTGAACGCGGCCTTCGCGGCGGTCACGGCGGCCGTCCCCGACCGCGTCCCGCGCCTCCAACGGGGCTCTGTGGGCGGCTGGTTGGGCGCCGCGCAGATCCTGGGCGTGGTCGGCGGGACCGGGCTGGCGACGGCAGCCGGGGGCATCGGGGCGGGCTATGTGGCGTGCGCGGTGTTCACGGCGGTGGGCGTGCTGCCGTACGTACTGCGCTACAAGGACCTCCAACTCCCGCCGGAGACCCGCCCGCCGTGGTCCTGGCAGGGCTTCCTCAAGGGCTTCTGGCTGAGTCCGCGCCGCTACCCCGACCTCGGCTGGGCATGGCTGACCCGCTTCCTGATCAACCTGAGCAACGCGCTGGTGCTGCTGTACCTCCTCTACTACCTGCGGGACCGCCTGCACTACGACGACCCCGACCAGGGCGTACTGATCCTGACGGCGGTGAACGGGCTGACGCTCCTCGCCACCGTCGTGGTCGGCGGGGTGTGGTCCGACCGGGTCGGCCGCCGCAAGCCGTTCGTGATCTGGTCCGGCGTCCTGATGGCGGTGGCGACGGCGGTCCTCGCGGGCTGGCAGACCTGGCCGGGCGCGATCGCCGCGGCGGCCCTCCTGGGCATCGGTTTCGGCGTCTTCACCTCGGTCGACTTCGCCCTGATGACGGACGTACTCCCGAAGGCCCTGGACCGCGGCAAGGACCTCGGCGTCATCAACGTGGCGAACGCCCTTCCCCAGGTCGCGGCCCCCGCCCTCGCCGCGCCGATCGTGACGTATCTGGGCGGGTACCGGGTGCTGTATCTGGTGTCGGCGGTGATCGGGATGGTAGGGGCGTTGCTGGTGCGGCGGATTCGGGGGGTGGACTGACCCGGGTCAGAGCACGCCCGCGTCCCGGGCCGACCACGCCGTCGGGAACAGTGGACGGTAGCCCAGTTCCCGGCGGATCCGCTCGGTGGACATGATGCCCAACCACGGGTCGGGGTCGGTGCGTTCGTGGAGTTCGGCGGGGATCCCGACGCCGTTGAGCAGATGGAGTTCGACCGCGGTGACCGGGGCGTCGTCGGCGATGTTGTAGATCCGGCCGGCGACTCCCGGGGCGTGCAGGATGCGCAGGAGGCCCTGGGCGACGTCCGCATGGTGGCCCATGTGCAGGCGTTGGTTCGACGCCCAATGGGCCGCCCAGCGCAGGGAGTTGGCGAGATGAGGATCGCCCTCGCCGTAGACGAAGGGGAGTCGGGCGACGCGGACGTCCATGTCGTCGAGCGCGAGGAGTTCCCGTTCGGCCGCCGCCTTCGCTTCGGGGTAGGCGCCCCACATCTCGCCGCCGGGCCGGCTCTCGTCCTCCTCGGTCATGGGGCGGCCCCGTCCGGTGCCGTACACGAGCCCCGTGCTGACCTGGACGAAGCGCCGTACGCCGGAGGCGAGTGCTGCGTGGCCCAGTGCCACCGCCGCCGCGTGGTTGACGGCCCAGGTCTCCTCGTCCGGTACGCCGCGGAAGGACGCGGCGACGTTCACGACCGCGTCCACGCCGGAGACCGCCTTGCCGAGTGCGGCCTCGTCCCGCAGATCGCCGAGCACGACCTCGGCGCCCAGCTCCGCGAAGGGTTCGGCGCGGGCCGCGTCCCGCACCAGGACCCGTACCCGATCCCCCGGCCTGGACTGTGCCAGCAGCCTCGGTACGAAGCGGCGGCCGACCTGTCCTGTCGAGCCTGTCACCAGTGTCAGCATCATGTGCTCCTCTCGTCCCGACCAGCTTCGAGCGGGTGGGCGGGTACCGGGAGAGACCTTCCGATCAGGGGATCGACAGTCCCTGGATAAGCCGGGCGGACTGCCGCACGCTGGAAGGGTGAACCGAGCCGAACTCGCCGACTTCCTGCGCCGGGGCCGGGCCCGCCTGGACCCCTCCGACGTGGGCCTCACGGCCGGCGCCCGCCGCCGTACGCCGGGCCTGCGCCGCGAGGAGGTGGCGCAGCTCGCCGGGATGTCCGTGGACTACTACACGCGGCTTGAGCAGTCCCGCGGCCCGCGCCCGTCCCGCCAGATGCTCACGGCGCTCGCGCGGGCGCTGCGGCTCACGGAGGACGAGCGCGACCACCTCTTCCACCTGACGGGCGAGGAACCGCCACGCCGGGGAGGCGGGTCCGCGCACCTGCGTCCGGGCCTGCTCCTGGTCCTGGACCGGCTGCACGACACCCCGGCGCACGTGTCGAGCGACTGCGGCGAGATGATCGCCCAGAACGCGATGTCCCGGGCGCTGACGGGCGACGCGCTCGCCCGGCCGCCCCGGGACCGCAACCTGCTCCGCCGTTTCTTCCTGAACCCGGAGGCACGGGAGATGTTCCCCCCGGAGGACGTGCCGGAGCACGCGCGCTCCCATGTGGCGAACCTGAGGGCGGTGGCGGCGGCCCGCCCCGACGACCCGGAGCCGGCCGCGCTGGTGGCCGAACTACGGTCGGGGAGCGAGGAGTTCGCGCGCCTGTGGGAGGAACACGAGGTCGCCATACGGCGGCAGTCCACGAAGCGCTTCCGTCACCCGCTGGTCGGCCTCCTGGAGCTGGACTGCGAGATCCTCCTGAACCAGGACGCCCACCACCTGCTGATCATCCACACGGCCCGCCCGGGCACGGAGTCGTACGAACGCCTGCAGCTGCTGCGGGTGGTGGGGTTGCAGGACATGAGCCCGACCCCCCTGGGGGCTGCGCCCCCAGACCCCCATCGGCCCTGAAGGGGCCTCGTCCTCAAACGCCGGACGGGCTGGTTTTCAGCCTCTCCGGCGTTTGAGGAGCGGGGTCTGGGGCGGAGCCCCAGAAGGATGGGACGGGTAGGGGCGGCGGGGGCGAAGAAAGCCCCTCAGAACCCCAACTCCCCCTCTAGAACCCCAGCTTCCGCAACTGCCGAGGATCCCGCTGCCAGTCCTTCGCCACCTTCACATGCAGGTCCAGGAACACCGGCGTCCCCAGCAACGCCTCGATCTGCTTGCGCGACTTGATGCCGACCTGCTTCAGGCGCGCGCCCTTGGGGCCGATGATGATGCCCTTCTGGCTGGGCCGCTCGATGTAGACGAAGGCGTGGATGTCGAGGAGGGGCTTGTCGGCGGGGCGGTCCTCGCGCGGCAGCATCTCCTCGACGACGACGGCGATGGAGTGCGGGAGTTCGTCCCGGACGCCTTCCAGCGCCGCCTCGCGGATCAGTTCCGCGATCATGACCTGCTCGGGCTCGTCGGTGAGGTCGCCCTCGGGGTAGAGGGCGGGACCCTCTGGCAACAACGGAATGAGCAGGTCGGCGAGCAGATCCACCTGCTGGTCCGCGACCGCCGACACCGGCACGATCTCCGCCCACTCGAAGCCCAGCTCCTTGCCGAGCTGATCGACGGCGATGAGCTGCTCGGCGAGGGTCTTGGAGTCGACGAGGTCGGTCTTCGTGATGATCGCGATCTTCGGCGTCTTCTTGATCGACGCCAGTTCCTTCGCGATGAAACGGTCGCCCGGGCCCAGCTTCTCGTTCGCCGGCAGACAGAAGCCGATGATGTCGACCTCGGCCCATGTCGTACGGACGATGTCGTTGAGCCGCTGGCCGAGCAGCGTGCGCGGCTTGTGCAGGCCAGGGGTGTCGACCAGGATCAGCTGGGCGTCCGGTCGGTGCACGATGCCACGGACCGTGTGCCGTGTGGTCTGCGGCTGGTTGGCGGTGATCGCCACCTTCTGGCCGACCAGAGCATTCGTAAGGGTGGACTTGCCCGCGTTGGGGCGGCCCACGAAGCAGGCGAAGCCGGCGCGGTGAGGGGCCTCGGACGGCTTGGATGACGGGGTACGAACGCTCATGGCGCCCATTGTCCCTGATCCACAAGCCCGCGCCGCACAACAGTCCACCCGGGCCTCACACGGTGAGCTTTCGGTAACCCCGACGCAATGAAACGTCGCGGAAACACTGCCGTGCACAACCGGAAACCCGGGCCGGTGACCCTCTGACGAGCCCCCACACCGTTGGAGACGACCGTGACCCTCGCCGCCGCAGGCATCGACACCGGCGACACCGCCTGGCTGCTCGCCGCCACCGCCCTGGTCCTGCTGATGACCCCGGGCCTCGCCCTCTTCTACGGCGGGATGGTCCGCACGAAGAGCGTCCTCAACATGCTGATGATGAGTTTCGTGTCGATCGCCCTGGTCACGGTGGTGTGGCTGGCCGCCGGCTACTCCCTCGCCTTCGGCGACGACATCGGCGGCGGGCTCATCGGGGGTGTGAAACACCTCGGCATGACGGGCCTCGGCCCGGACAGCGTCCACGGCACCGTCCCCACCCTCCTCTTCGCCACCTTCCAGCTCACCTTCGCGATCATCACGGCCGCGCTGATCAGCGGCGCGGTGGCCGACCGGGTGCGGTTCGGGGCGTGGCTGGTCTTCGTGCCCGTCTGGGCGCTGCTCGTATACGTTCCCGTCGCGCACTGGGTGTGGGGCCCGGGCGGCTGGATCGCGGCGCACCTCGGTGCCCTCGACTTCGCCGGCGGTCTCCCCGTCGAGATCACCTCGGGCGCCTCCGGCCTGGCCCTGTGCCTGGTGGTCGGCCCGCGCCTCGGCTTCAAGAAGGACGCCATGCGCCCGCACAACCTCCCCATGGTCATGCTGGGCGCGGGCCTGCTCTGGTTCGGCTGGTTCGGCTTCAACGCGGGCTCCGCGCTCGGCGCCAACGGCCTCGCCGCCGCGGCCTTCCTCAACACCCTCACCGCCGGCTGCACCGGCCTCCTCGGCTGGCTCTTCGTCGAGCAGAAGCGCGACGGCCACCCCACCACCCTGGGCGCCGCCTCGGGCGCGGTGGCCGGCCTGGTCGCCATCACCCCGTCCTGCGGCTCGGTCTCCCTGCTCGGCGCGCTGGTCGTCGGCCTCGCCGCCGGTGCCGTCTGCTCGTACGCGGTCGGCTGGAAGTTCAAGTTGAACTACGACGACTCGCTCGACGTCGTCGGCGTCCACCTGGTCGGCGGCATCATCGGCACCCTCCTGATCGGCGTCTTCGCCACCACCGAACTGACCGGCGGCCCCGAAGGCCTCCTCTACGGCGGCGGCCTCGCCCAGCTCGGCAAGCAGCTGGTGGCCGTGGCCGCCGTAGGGGCGTACGCGTTCCTCGTGACGTACGGCATCGGCAAGCTGCTCGACCGGCTGATGGGCCTGCGCGCGAGTGAGGAAGAGGAGCTGACGGGTCTTGACCTTACGGTGCACGCCGAGAGCGCATACGATCACGGCGTCCTGGGCCACGGCGCCCCGGTCGGCGCGTCCCTCCCCTCCGCTCAGAAGGTCAGCACCCAGGCATGAAGCTCATCACCGCGATCGTCAAGCCGTACCGCCTCGACGAGGTCAAGACGGCGCTCCAGGAGCTCGGTGTGCACGGCCTGACCGTCACCGAGGCCAGCGGCTACGGCCGGCAGCGCGGCCACACCGAGGTGTACCGCGGCGCCGAGTACCGCGTCGACCTCGTGCCGAAGGTGCGGATCGAGGTCGTCGTCGACGACGCGGACTCGGACGCCGTGCTCGACGCGATCGTCACCGCCGCGCGGACGGGGAAGATCGGGGACGGGAAGGTGTGGTCGATTCCGGTCGAGTCGGTCGTTCGGGTACGGACGGGCGAGCGCGGCCCCGACGCGCTCTGACCGCCAGCACTCCCCCGACGAACCCGACCGCGAGCAGCAGCGCCGCCGCGAGCCAGGGCAGCGCGAAGAACGACGCGCTCGCCGACTGCTTCGTGCCCGGCGCGCTCGCGGTCAACGTGATGTCGCCCCAGTCGAGTTGGGGCGCGCCCTTCCACGACTCGCTGAGTTTCACGCTCTGCCCCGGCAGCAACTCGGCCGGAATCCGGGTCAGTCCACGCGACAGCAACGTACGACCGAACAACCCCTGTGCCTTCAGGGTCACCTTCGGGTCGAGGGTGACGTTGCCGGTGTTGTGCAGCGTGTAGGAGATCGTCGCGTCGCTGCTCCCCAACCCCGGTACCAGCGGCTGGTGATGGGACACGTGGACGTGTTCCACGGCGAGTGCGGGCAGCGTGGGGCCGCTCACCCGGAGGTAGACACGGGCGCCGACGGCCCGCTGCACGCCGAGCGCGAGGGAGCCGTCGCCCTTGTCGACGCGTTCGTCGAGGGCCACCAACGCGCCCGGGTGGTCGCCCGGTTCGGCGCCTTCGGGCACGTGCAGGGTGAACGGCACGGTAACTGTCTTGTGGGCGGGCACAGTTACCCGGGACTTGGCGGGCTTCGCCCACGCGCCCACCCCGCGCATCTTCTCCTGCACCGTCCGCACGGCGAACCCGCCGTCGCGCGCGGTGTTGTAGGCGTCGGCCGCATACAGCCGGAAGGTGAGCGGCTTCGCCGTCTTGTTGGCGACGACCACCTTGTCCTGGATGGTCTGGCCGGGGTCGGCGGAGAGATAGAAGTACGGCCGCGCGGCGATCTGCGAGGCGGCCGGGTACACGGACCAACTGCCGTTGTCCGCCGCGTGGGAGGAGGGCGCGGCGAGCGCGCCGAAGCAGAGGCTCAGGAGGAGGACGTACAGCTTGCGCATGGGTGCGGACCCCCACGGACGTGGTGTGTGGCGGTCGGGCGGGTGCGGGCGCCCGGCCACCGGAGGTGAGTTCGGACGGTCAGGTGAGCGTGAGCGTCAGAACGCCGGAGTACGAGCCCGGAGGCGTGAACGCCGGTACGTTCAGGGAGAGTCCGGCGTCGGCGGTGAACTCGCCGCCGGTGACCGTACCGTCGGGCGTGGACGCGAGCGTCGCTCCCGAACTGCCCACGGTGCCCGCCGAACCGGCGACACAGGTGCTCGGGCTGCCCGCCTTGGTGGCGCAGGCGGGTGTCCAACTCAGCGCCCCGGCATCGATCTTGGCGCCGGGACCGGTGAAGTCGGTGACCTTGCCGGTCAGGGACCAGCCCGCGGGTCCGCCGCGGAAGTCCTGGACCGTCACCGTGTTGAGGGCGCCCGTGGAGGCACCGCCCTTGCCGAAGTCGACGGCGGAGAGGCCCACGGCGTCCCCGGCCTGCGACATCGACAGACTGCCCGCCTTGACGGTGGTCGTCAGCTTCTGACTCCCCGGCGGAACGGGCGTGGTGTCGTTGACGACATAGGCGGCGGGACCGGCACCCAGATCGGCACTCCACGCACTGCCCTCGTACGCCACGATCCCGGTCGTCGTCTTGTCGTTGACGGTGAGCGAGCCGCTGATGGTGCCGGCGCTGGTGGCCGTGACGGTCGCCGTGTCCGCGGTCTGGGCACTGCCGGACCGCCCGGCCAGGGTCACGGTGGCACCCGGGGTGAAGTTGCTGCCGGTCACGGTGACGCTGTCACCGGCGTTGCCGGAGGCCGAACCCAGGCTGATCGCACGGGTGTTGACCGGAGTGGTGGCGGTCGCGGTGACCGTCTCCGAGACCGGCGCCGGCGGGTTGGTCACCGTGCAGGGGGTGTCCAGCTCCAGGATGTAGCTGGTGTGGATGTTGTAGTCGCCGGGCGAGAGGGTGATCGCGCCCGGGGTGGTGACCGTGAAGGTGCCGGTCATGGAGAACGACGGGAAGGCGCCGTTGCCCGGCACCGGGTCGTTCTTCTTGGGCCCGGCCACCGTGAGGCTGCCGGTCTGGGCACCGCCGAGGGTGACCTTCCCGGTCGGCGTCATGATGTCGGCCGGCAGGGCGATCGCGGTCGGGTTGCTGGCGGCGGGCGTGACCACCGTGTACGTCACGGTGACGGTGTCGCCGACCTTCGGCGCGGTGTTGTCCACCGTGATCGCGGCGGTCGTGGTGCCGTCGATCGGCGGGATGCCCGCGATCGCCGGCGGGATGCAGTGCGTGGCGAAGTCCACGTTCGTCGACGCGCCGGCCGGACAGGCCAGCGCACCGCCCGTGGCGACCGCGAGCGCGGTCACCCCGAGCAACGACGCCCAACGGCGTCTTCGGGATGTCGTAGCCATGGCTGTGCCCCCTCCTGAGGACGATGGGCGCAGCGGCTCGTCTGCGTCCACAGGGGGCATTGATGTGGGGATCGCGTGAGAAGTCAATGGACACGGGAAAATAAACTGATGGACCGTCAGTTCGCGCTCAACAGCGGGAACTGACGGCCCAGTTGAGCCCGTGGGGGGAATTCTCAGCGAGATTCTCAGTCGAACACGAACGGACCCGGCGACTGTGCCGCGGTGGCCGTGCATGTCACGGCGATACCGAAGATGGTCATCTTCAGCGAGCCGCCGTACGCCTCCAGGCTGTCACCGGAGGCGACGGTGCCACTGAGCGGACCGACGGTGACGGCGTCACCGGTCGCCATGGCCGGGTTCACCGTCCCGCTGAAGACGGTCGTGCCACCGCTCGCGTTCACGAACGTGAAGGTGGAGGCGATGGAGTCCTGCGCCAGGGCCAGCGGAGCGGTGATGGACGAGTTGACGGTGACCGTGGCCGCCGTACCGTCCTGCGTGGCCGTGATGGTGGCCGCGCCGCCGCCGAAGATGCCGCAGCTCGCGGTGATCGTCGCCGTCTGGGGAGTGACGGCGAGAGCGCTGGGCGCGAACGCCAGCGAGGTGGCCGCGAGGACCCCCGTCACCAGTGCCGCACCCGTTCCGATTCGCTTGCTTCTCAGCTTGCCTTTCATGGATCTGGTTCCCTTCCCGAGTCTGGGAATGCCATGTGGGGATGGACGGGAGAAACACCTCAGAGCCACTCACGGACGCGGTGCGGTGCGCCACACGAGCGAGAATCTGACGGTCCGTCGGAACTTACGGTTCCATTGATGCGCGGGAGACGGGGGGAGAGCAAGGGCGAAATCCGGACGGGTTACTTCCGGACACGGGGACTTTTCAGGTGTGGGCATCTGTGGCGGAGCCCCCAGCAGCACCTCAGCCCGCGGCGACCGTCAGCCGAACATTCCCGTCCGGCGCAGCCACGTGCACCGGCGTCTCCGGCCCGCCCAGATCCCGTACAGCCGCACGGTCCTCCGCGGACGCGGACTCCGCCTCCGTCACCACCGCCGCCGCCTCCAACGACTTCGCCCCGGACGCCACCGCCATCGCCACCGCCGTCTGCAGCGCACTCAGCTTCAGCGACTCAAGGGCAACGGTCCCGGCGACATACGTCCGCCCGGTCTCGTCCCGCACAGCGGCGCCCTCGGGCACACCATTACGGGCCCGGGCCGAACGGGCCAGGGTGACGATCTTGCGGTCCTCGGGGTCAAGCGCGCTGCTGTCGGTCATGAGCAGAGCATACGAAGGACCGGTCCGCTCATCCCGCCACGGGGTACATCGCACCCCGCCGCCCCTCCGGCGAGGCCAGCCACTCCAGCTTCGCCACCGTGTTCGCCTCGTCCAACGGCGTGTGCAGCACGATCGTGAGATCCGGTCGGGCCGGTACCTTCAGCGCCGTCGACTCCACGCACAGCAGACCGACCAGCGGATGGTCCAGCTCCTTGCGGACCACCCCGGCGTCCTGGATGTCCCGCCGCGCCCACAGCTCGGTGAACTCTGGGCTCACGGAGGTCAGTTCGGCCAGCACCGCCTGCAAACCCTCGTCGTCGGGGCTGTCCGCGCACATCGCCCGGAACTGTGCGACGACCGTGCGCGCGTTACGCTCCCAGCTCTGCGAACGGGCCCGGTAGAGCGGGTCGGTGAAGAAGTCGATCAGACAGTTCTGCGTGTTTTCCGGCCGCATGCCCAGCACCCAGCCCGCCGCGTCGTTGTAGATCACGCAGTTGTAGTAGCGGTCCATGATGTGCGCCGGGAACGGCATCCAGGCGTCGATCAGCCGCTGTATCCCCTCACAGCCGTGGTCGGCCGCCGGCTCGGGCGCGGGCGGGTTCAGCCCGGCCAGCGCGTACAGATGGCGCCGCTCCGCGTTGCTCAGCCGCAGCACCCGGGCGACGGAGTCGAGGACCTGCGGCGACACGGAGATGTCCCGCCCCTGCTCCAGCCACTGGTACCAGGAGGCGCCCACGCCCGCGAGCACGGCGACCTCCTCACGCCGCAGCCCGGGCGTACGGCGCCGCGCCCCGCCGTCCGGGAGGCCCGCCTCGGTCGGGGAAACCCGGGCGCGGCGGCTCATCAGGAACTCGCGCAGTTCGCTCAGCCGACGGCTCTTCAGGACATCCTCAGCCACGTACCCATCCCCCTAGCGCTGACTGGTGGTGCCACCACCAGCACAACTTCCGTCTCCCCACGGCTATTCCGACGGCCGGAAGCTCTCCTCATGGCGACCGACACGACCACTCCCCCCGTCCACGAACCACTCGGCACTCCGAAACTCTCGACGCGCGACAAGCTCGTCCTCTTCGTCCTCTGCGCGGCCCAGTTCATGGTCGCCCTGGACTTCTCCGTCCTCAACGTGGCCCTGCCCACCCTCGGCGACGACCTCGGCATGAGCCAGTCGGGCCTCCAGTGGGCGGTCACCGCGTTCGCACTGCCGTCCGGCGGCTTCCTGCTCCTGTTCGGCCGCATCGGCGACCTCTACGGCCGCCGTCGTCTGTTCCTCGCCGGCCTGACCTTGTTCGGCGCGGCCTCCCTGCTGGCGACCTTCGCCTGGGACCCGGCATCCTTCCTGACGGGCAGGGCACTGCAAGGCCTGGGCGCGTCGACCATCGTCCCCACCGGCATGAGCCTCCTCACCACCACCTTCCCCGAAGGCCCGGCCCGCGACCGCGCACTCGGCATCTCCGGCACCCTGCTCTCGCTCGGCTACACGACCGGCATGGTGGCCGGCGGCGTCCTGACCGACACCCTCGGCTGGCGCTCGACGATGGCCCTGCTCACCCTGTTCGCCGTGATCGTCCTGTCCCTGGCCCCCGCCCTGCTGCCCGAGTCCCGCACCCCGGACCGCCCCCGCCTGGACATCCCCGGCGCGATCACCGTCACCGGCGGCCTGCTCGCCCTGATCTACGCCCTGTCCACGGCAGCCGACCACGGCTTCGCCCGCACCGACGTGATCACGACCCTGATCGCGGGCGTACTGCTCCTCACGACATTCACGTACGTCGAGGCACGCACGCCCCACCCCCTGATCTCCCTCCCCATGCTGCGCCGCCGCACGGTCGCCTGGGGCAATCTGGGCGGTCTGGTCACCTTCTCGATGATGTCGACGGTGGTCTTCGTCCTGACCCTGTACCTCCAGGAGATCCTGCACCTGTCGTCCTTCGAGACCGGCCTGGTCTTCGGCGTCCAGGGCGTCCTCTCGGCGGTAGCCGGCGTCTACGCCCCGAAGGTCATCGGCCGCATCGGCGCCCGCCGCACCCTGCTCGCGTCGCTCACCGGCCAGGCCGTCTTCGTGGCCGCCCTCCTCGGCCTCAACACCCACACCTGGTCGGTCTGGCTCGCCACAGCCGCCGTCTCCCTGGCGAGCATGTGCCACTTGGGCGCGATCATCTCCTACGGCCTGACCGTCACCTCCGGCGTCCCCGACGAGGAACAGGGCCTGGCCACCGGCCTCGTCACCTCCACCCAGCAGATCGGCCTCACCGTCGGCATCCCACTGCTGGGCGTGCTCGCCACCACCTCGGGCGACCTGATGACGGGGGTCCACACGGTCGTGGGCATCGACGCGGCGATCGTGCTGGGGGCGGCGGTACTGGTCGCCGTAGGCCTCGGCAGGAACCGGAAGGCCGACCCGGCCGCCGTATGAGACGTCAGTCCAGGATCTGGATGATCTCGGAGCGCGTGGCCGTGTGGACGACCCGGCCGCGCGCTCCGTTCACGAGCGGCAGATACGGCGCGACATGACCGCACTCGACGTCCGCGATCACCGGCACGCCCAGCGGGCCGAGCGCGTCCATGACGGCCTCCTGCCGGGTGAGCGTCGGGGCGTCGGGCGCGTGGGTCCGGCCGACGAGCACCGCGTTCGCCGCGTCGAAGAACCCGGCCAGCCGCATGCCGTGCAGATTCCGGCAGATGGTGAACGCGTTGTCCTCGCACGCCTCGACATACACGAGCAGCCCTTCGGGAGCCGCGCTCCGCGCGAAGGACACGACGTCCAGGTACGGCGTTCCCGCGAGATTGGCCAGCGTCTCGACACAGCCGCCGATCAGCCGGCCCTCGATGCCGACATCGCCGTCGCCGTCGAGGCGGGTCCGGCGCCCCGGGGTGTCCAAGGTGAAGTCCCGGACCTCCGGATGCCCCGCGAAGTCGTCCCGGCCCGGGCTCCGATGACGGTCCGGCGGGGGCTGCGTGAACGGCTCACCCTGCGGCGCGGCAACGACGTCCAGCCAGGACAGCAGCCCCTCAGGCACCCAATAGGGCGTCTTCATAAGGGAGTTGCCGTGCACGGTCGCGGTGAGCAGGGTCAGGGGCGTCAGGGGCGTCAACAGAGTCGAGATGTCCGAGTAGCCCACCACCCAGGCAGGCTCGGCCCGCCCGATCCGCTCGAAGTCGAGCAGCGGCAGCATGTCGATCGCGGTCTCCCCGCCCCACGGAGGCACCACGACCCGGATGCCGGGGTCGGTGAGCATGTCCGTCAGCTCGGCGGCACGGTCGGCGGCGGCGGCGGGACGTGACACCGACCCGGTCGCCGGGACACAGCGGACGCGGATATCGCACAGCAGCAGCCATGCGCCGGATTCTGACACGCCTTCATCCGCCGCTCACCCGGATTCACGGCCGGTCGAGCCGCAGCCGCTCCGCCCGTGGCAACCCCGCCACGACCAGGTCGTACGAGTCCTCGATCAGCTCCTTGAGGAGCCGTTCCGGAAGGTCCCCGTCCACCGTCACCGTGTTCCAGTGCCGCTTGTTCATGTGATACCCGGGGATGATCAGCCCCTCGTACTCCTCCCGGAGCCGGATCGCGTCCTCCGGGTCGCACTTGAGGTTGACCGTGAGGGGCCGGCCGTCCAGCCGGGTCAGGGCGAAGAGCTTGCCCAGCACCTTGAAGACCGACATGTCCGGGCTGAACGGGAAGTCCTCCACCACCGCGTTGAACGACAGGCAGAACGCGCGCAGTTCCTCGGGGCTCACTCCGGCTTCGTCTCCTCCTCCGGCGAGCCGCCCGGACCCACCGGCTCGACCAGCACCGTCACGATCTTGTTCCGGCGGCCGGCCGAGGCCTCCGCCGTCAGCCGCAGCTCGCGGCCGTCGGGCAGCTCTACGACAGAGGAGGCACCGGCGATCGGGACACGACCCAGCGCCTTCGCCAGCAGCCCGCCCACCGTCTCCACGTCCTCGTCGTCGTACGCCTCGAAGCCGTACAACTCCCCCAGATCACCGATGTCCAGCCGCGCCGTCACCCGGTAACGGTCGTCGCCCAGCTCCTCCACCGGCGGGAGTTCACGGTCGTACTCGTCGGTGATCTCGCCGACGATCTCCTCCAGGATGTCCTCGATGGTGACGATGCCGGCCGTGCCGCCGTACTCGTCGATGACGACCGCGACGTGATTGCGCTCCTGCTGCATCTCGCGCAGCAGATCACCGGCGTTCTTGGTGTCCGGCACGAAGCTGGCGGGCCGCATGGCCGTCGAGACCAGCTCGGACTCGGCGTCCCGGCTGATGTGCGTCTTGCGGACCAGGTCCTTCAGATACACGATCCCGACGATGTCGTCCTCGCTCTCCCCGGTCACCGGGATCCGCGAGAAACCGGAGCGGAGCGCGAGGGTGAGGGCCTGACGGATCGTCTTGTACCGCTCGATGACGACGAGATCGGTCCTCGGCACCATCACCTCACGGACGAGGGTGTCGCCCAGTTCGAAGACCGAGTGCACCATACGGCGCTCCTCGTCCTCGATCAGCGACTCCTTCTCCGCGAGGTCCACCAGCGCCCGCAACTCGGCCTCGGACGCGAACGGACCGCGCCGGAAACCCTTGCCCGGGGTGAGCGCGTTGCCGATGAGGATCAGCAGATACGGGATCGGCCCCATGATCCGCGCGAGCGGCAGCAGCACGTACGCCGCCGCCGTGGCCGTGTTCAGCGGATGCTGGCGCCCGATGGTGCGCGGGGAGACCCCCACCGCGACGTACGACACGAGGACCATGACGCCGATCGCGGCGAGCAGCGCGGGCGCGGTCCCGTGGATCACCTGCAGACACTCGTAGGTGACCAGCGCGGCGGCGGCCATCTCGCAGACGACCCTGACCAGCAGCGCCACATTGAGATAGCGCGTCGGGTCGGCGGCGACCTGCGCCAGCTTGGCACTGCCGCGCCGACCGGACCGTACGGCCTCCTCGGCCCGGAAACTGGAGACGCGCGCGAGGCCCGCCTCCGCGCAGGCGGCGAGCCAGGCGACCACGACCAGGGCGATGGCGCCGACGACGATCTGAGGACTCATAGGAAGTGGTGCCCCGGTGCCCTAGGAGACCGTCGGCGCCGGGGAGGGGCCGTCGTGGCCCTTCTCCGCGCGCCAGCCGTCCACGATGGCGGCCTGCAGACCGAACATCTCGGCCTTCTCGTCCGGCTCCTCGTGGTCGTACCCCAGCAGGTGCAACACACCGTGGACGGTGAGCAGTTGAAGCTCCTCGTCCATGGAGTGCTGCGTCTCGGCTTCCTCGCCCTGCTTCTTGGCGACCTCCGGGCACAGCACGATGTCACCGAGGAGCCCCTGCGGAGTCTCCTCGTCGTCCTTGCTCGGCGGACGCAGCTCGTCCATCGGGAAGGACATGACATCGGTCGGCCCGGGCAGGTCCATCCACTGGATGTGGAGCTGCTCCATGGCGTCCTCGTCCACGACGATCACCGAGAGCTCGGAGAGCGGGTGGATGCGCATCCGCGCGAGCGCGTAGCGGGCGATGTCGAGGATCGCCTGCTCGTCGACCTCGGTTCCGGACTCGTTGTTGACGTCGATCGACATGGTCGTGCTGATCTACTTCCGCTTGTCACGGGCACCCTTGTGGGTGCCGTTCTCCGTACCGTGCTCGCTGTCGTACTTCTCGTACGCGTCGACGATACGGCCGACCAGCTTGTGCCGGACGACGTCCGCCGACGACAGGCGGGAGAAGTGCACGTCGTCGAGCCCCTCCAGGATGTCCTGCACCTGCCGAAGCCCCGACTTAGTCCCGCTCGGCAGGTCCACCTGCGTCACGTCACCGGTGATCACGATCTTCGACTCGAACCCGAGCCGGGTGAGGAACATCTTCATCTGCTCGGGGCTCGTGTTCTGGGCCTCGTCCAGGATGATAAAAGCATCATTAAGGGTGCGACCCCTCATGTATGCCAGCGGCGCCACCTCGATCGTCCCCGCCGCCATCAGCTTCGGGATCGACTCCGGGTCCAGCATGTCGTGCAGGGCGTCGTACAGGGGGCGCAGGTACGGGTCGATCTTCTCGTACAGGGTGCCCGGGAGGAATCCCAGCCGCTCGCCCGCCTCCACCGCCGGGCGGGTCAGGATGATGCGGCTGACCTGCTTGGCCTGGAGGGCCTGGACCGCCTTGGCCATGGCGAGGTAGGTCTTGCCGGTGCCGGCGGGGCCGATGCCGAAGACGATCGTGTTCTTGTCGATCGCGTCGACGTAGCGCTTCTGGTTGAGGGTCTTGGGGCGGATCGTGCGGCCTCGCGAGGACAGGATGTTCTGGGTGAGCACCTCGGCCGGTGTCTCCTCGGGACCATCCCCGTTCTCGCTCGCCCTGAGCATGGCGATCGAGCGTTCCACTGCGTCCTCCGTCATCGGCTGCCCGGTGCGGAGCACCAGCATCATCTCGTCGAACAGGCGCTGGATGAGGGCGACTTCACGGGCATCGCCGACCGCGCTGATCTCATTGCCCCGGACGTGGATGTCGGCCGCCGGGAAGGCCTTCTCGATCACCCGCAGGAGAGCGTCGCCGGATCCCAGGAGGGTCACCATGGCGTGCTGGGCGGGGACGGTGATCTCTGCTCTCGCCTGTCCCTGCGCGGGGGTGTGAGCTGTGGGTGTCTGAGTCATGGGCCGGCTCGTAGGCCTTGCTCGTCCTCCTCGATATGACTCGCCCGCCACAAGGGCGGCCTGGTGATTTCCAGGGTACGCCGGGCCACTGACAACGCCGTAGGGCTTTTCGGTGACCGTCGGGCCACGAAATACGGGGCGTGCCCGGCGCAGGGAGGGTGCACATGGTGACGCTGTGAGCCCTGTTCGCGCCCCCTCGTATGTACGGACAATGCGCTATGTCCGTCAAGAAAGCCATGCAGGGAAAGCAGGTCGGCCGCTGTGTTCGTGCGTCTGCCCACGTCCGTGTCCGAAGCGCAGGAGTGTCTGGCCGAGGGAGCGGTACCCGTCGGCGGGGCGACGCTCGTATGGGCCGGCTGGCAACGGGACGGCTTCCCCGAGCAGGCGGTGTCCCTGCGCGAGGTGCCCGAGGCGAGGGTGATCGGGGACGGGACGCTGGGCGCGGCCGTACTGCTGCACGAGATCGACGCGCGGGTGCCGGAGGTGCTGCGGCGGGCGGCGGCCGGGGTGGGGACCGGTGCGGTGCGCCGGACCGCGACGGTCGGCGGGAACATAGTGGGCAGCACGCTGCGCTGTCTGCTGCCGCCGGCGCTGGTGCTGGATGCCCGCGCGGTGGTCCTGGAACCGGACGGTCCCGTCGAGACCGATCTCCCCGAGCTGCTGGCGAAGCGGCCGGTGCTGTTGAGTCTGCGCTGGCGGGAGCCGGTGGCGAGCGGCTATCGCAAGCTCTCCGGTGTGCTGCGCGGAGAGGTTCCGTTCGTGGTCGCGGTCGCCGTGACAGGGGCGGACCGGCCCACTCTGCGGGTCGCTGTCCGTGACGGCTACGACGTGCTCAGCGAGACGGTTCCCTACGACAGCGATGCCGCCCGGGTTCTCGGCGCGCTGGCGCTCACACCGCTCGGCACCCTGCCCGAGGCGGTCTTCGAGGCGGTGCGGGAAGAGGTCGTCGGGGTGGTGGAGCGGGCGGGCGCCTGCTGAGCCCGAGCAGGAACGGTTCACCCCCCGGGCCGGGCGGCGAACAGCTACCGGCCCCGTGTCTCTCCCCTACGTCGACCTGCCGAACCCGATCGTCGGCACCGCCCGCCGGAGCGGCCAGGGACTGCCGTCGCCCTGTTCCTCCGGAACGAGTCCCGCCAGGAACGCGTACCGGTTCAGGGCCGTCGGGTCCTGGCCCTCGACCGACTGCACCTTGCGCCACCAGGCGCCGATCTCGGGCCAGCCCGGTGCGGAGAGGGAGCCGCCGAACTCCTGGACGGAGAGAGCGGCGGTGAGACCGGCGAAGGCGAGGCGGTCGGCGAGCGGCCAGCCGGCCAGGGTGCCGGTGACGAAGCCGGCCACGAAGACGTCGCCGGCGCCGGTGGGGTCGAGGGCTTCGACGGCGATCGCCGGGACCTCGGCGGATTCTCCGGTACGGCGGTCCACGGCGTAGGCGCCGTCCGCGCCGAGGGTGACGACTGCAAGGGGTACGTGTTCGGTGAGGGCGTGGGCGGCGGCGCGGGGAGAGGCGGCGCCGGTGTAGCGCATGGCTTCTTCGGCGTTCGGCAGGAACGCCTCGCAGTGCGCGAGGTCGGCGAGTCCGGCGAGGTCCCAGGCTCCGGTCTCGTCCCAGCCGACGTCGGCGAAGATCCGGGTGCCCTCGCTCGCGGCCTGGGCGACCCAGGGGGCCTGTTTGCCGGGGGTGAGGGAGGCGACGGCGGCACGCGCGCGTGGGGGGCAGGCCGGTGCGCCGCCTTCGCTGAACTCGGTCTCCAGGGGCGGCTCGTGGCCGTGGGAAACCATCGTGCGTTCGCCCTCGTAGGCCATCGAGACGGTGACCGGGGAGTGCCAGCCGGGTACCGAGCGGGAGGCGGAGAGGTCGATGCCCTCGCCCTGTTCCAGCGCGTCCCAGCAGTACTCGCCGTAGTGGTCGTCGCCGAAGGCCGCGGCGAGTGAGGTGCGCAGGCCGAGGCGGGCCAGTGCGGTGGCCATGTTGGCGACGCCGCCGGGGCTCGATCCCATCCCGCGGGCCCAGGACTCGGTGCCTCGTACGGGGGCGGATTCGAGGCCGGTGAAGATGATGTCGAGGAAGACGGTGCCGGTGAGGTACACGTCCCAGGGCGGGTCGTCCGGCGCGCGCAGTCCGGAGAGGGGATCGACCTGGGCCGGACAGGATCTCCTCTCCCGGTCGGACGACGATCCCTTTCCGGTGGACGCGGTGGACGCGGTCACGGTGCGCTCCCTGACGTGATGCGGATCAGGCCAGTGTGCACCACCACGCACGCGTGAGCGCGGCTCCCGCTCCGGGACCACCCGTCGCGCCGGTTTCGGGCAACCGCAGGTCCGGGCCGTACGGTGCGCGCGAGTACCCTGCGGCTGCCCGTGGCGGGGGCGTCCGGATCCGGTCACCCCCTCCCGGCCGGGCGGCCCGCTCCTACCAGCGCGGCATCGAGGGCGTCACCCACTCCGGGTCGGTGATCCGCATCGCCGCCGCGTCGTCGCGCTCGCGCAGCGCACCGTCGTCGTCGAGCCACCGCTGGTGCAGCAACTCCAGCTTGGCGCGGTCGAGTTCGACGCCGAGGCCGGGCGCGTCGGAGACGGTGACCTTGGCGTCGGTGAAGGTGAGGCGTTCGGTGAGGACGTCCTCGGACTGCCAGGGGTAGTGGGAGTCGCAGGCGTGGTGGAGGTTGGGGACGGTCGAGGCGACGTGGGTCATCGCGGCGAGGCTGATGCCGAGGTGGGTGTTGGAGTGCATGGAGATGCCGACGCCGAACGTGCGGCAGATGGCGGCCAGTTGCTGGGTGTTGCGCAGTCCGCCCCAGTAGTGGTGGTCGGAGAGCACCACCTGTACGGCATCGCGCGTGAACGCTTCCTTGATCTCGGCGAACGTCGTCACGCACATGTTGGTGGCGAGCGGCACGTCGGTGCCCGCGGACACCTCGGCCATGGCGGGGGTGCCGAGGGCGGGGTCCTCCAGGTATTCGAGGACGTCCCCGAGTTCCTTCGCCACCTTCAGCGAAGTCTCCACGGACCAGGCGCCGTTGGGGTCGAGCCGGAGGGGGTGGTCGGGGAAGGCCGCCGCCAACGCCCGTACGGCGGCGATCTCTTCGTCGGGCGGGAAGACCCCGCCCTTGAGCTTGAAGGAGGTGAAGCCGTAGCGCTCCTTGAACTTCCGCGCCTGCTCCACGACTCCGGCCGGATCGACGGCCGCACCCCAGTCGTCCTTCTCGCTCGCCACGCCCTCGGGGTGGTCGGCCCACTTGTAGAACAGGTACGCGCTGTACTCCACGGCGTCCCGCACCTTGCCGCCGAGCAGTGCGTGCACGGGCAGTCCGAGCGCCTTGCCGAGGGCGTCGAGGCAGGCGACCTCGAAGGCGGAGACAACGGACAGACGCAGCTTGTCGGCGGTCTGGACGCCGCGCAGTCCGCCGACGTCGACCTGCGCGGAGGTCCGGGAACTGTCGACGGCGAGTTCGTCGGCGAGGGTGAACAGTCCGTTCGTGTCGCTGACTTGACGGCCGATCAGCTTCTCGGCGTAGGGGCGGGCCAGTTCCAGGTACTTGGTGTCGCCGTAGGTCTCGCCGAGGCCGGTGATTCCGTCGGCGGTCTCGATCTCGACGATCAGGCGGGGGGTGTAGGGCTGGTGGACGCCTTGGGTGTTCAGCAGCGGCGGGTCGGCGACCAGGATCGGGGTGAGCCGGACGTCGGCGATGGTGAGGTTCACAGCGCGGCTCCTACGAGGTCGAGTCCGGTGCTGAGCAGGGTGGTGAGGTCGGCCAGGTCGGCGGCCGTGGGGTCGGTGAGCGGGGCGCGCACGGGTCCTACCGGGCGGCCTCGCAACCGGGCCGCCGCCTTGACGAGGGACACCGCGTATCCCGGTACCCGGTCGCGGAGTTCGACGAACGGGACGTAGAACTCGCGCAGCAGTTTCTCGACCGTCTTGTCGTCGCCGTCCCGCAGCGCGGCGAAGAAGGCGTTGGCGATCTCGGGGGCGAAGGCGTGGACGGCGGAGGAGTAGGCGGGGACGCCGACGGTGGCGTAGGCGCGGGCCTGGATCTCGGCGGTGGAGGCGCCGTTGAAGAAGAGGAAGCCCTCGGGGGCGGCGAGCGTGAGGCGTTGCAGGCGGTCGAGGTCGCTGTGGCCGTCCTTGAGGCCGATGACGCCGGGGATGCGCGCGATCCGCCTCAACGAGTCGGCGGTGAAGGTGACTTGGCCGCGCTGGTAGGCGATGAGCGGGAGCCGGGTGCGGGCGGCGAGTTGCTCCAGCTGTGCCACCAGGCCGTCCTGCGGGGCGGCGACGAGATAGTGCGGGAGGACCAGGAGCGCGTCGGCGCCGGCCTCCTCGGCGAGGTGGGCGAAGCGGGATGCCTGTGCCCAGCCGTAGCCGACGCCGGCGACGACGGGCACGCGGCCGGCCGCCTCCTCGACGGCGATGGTGACGACCTGCCGGTACTCGTCCTCGTCGAGCGAGAAGAACTCGCCGGTGCCGCAGGCCGGGAAGATCGCGCCGGGGCCGGTGGCGGTCTGGGCGGCGACATGGGTGCGGAAGCCGTCGGGGTCGAGGGAGCCGTCGTCGTGGAAGGAGGTGAGCGGGAAGGAGAGCACGCCGCCCGCCATCCCGTCCCGCAGCCTGCGCACCACGGTCTCCGTTTCGCCGTTCACCTGGGCCATCTCCTGGCCATCTCCCTATGTAGACGTCATCCATGTATGAAGACAAAGGTTAGGTACGCGAACCACAGCCGTCAATGGGGCGCACCCGCTCGCTACCATCTCCCCATGTCAGAGCCCGGTGGCGTCCGCGAGGTGAAGTCCGCCGCCCGCACGGTCGAGCTGCTCGAACTGCTCGCCGCGCGCGGCGACCGTCCCGCGCGCCTCCAGGAACTCGCCGACGAGCTGGGCGTGCCGCGCAGCTCGATGTACGCCCTCCTCCAGACCCTGATCGCGCACGGCTGGGTCCGCACCGACAGCACCGGCTCGCTCTACGGCATCGGCATCCACGCCCTGCTCACCGGCACCAGCTATCTGGACTCCGACCCGCGGGTGCGGACCGTACGGCCGTATCTCGACGAGGCGTCCCAGGCACTCGGCGAGACGATCCACCTGGGGCGGCTGGACGGCCGGGACGTGGCGTATCTGGCGACGCGGGAGTCGCACGAGTACCTCCGGACGATCAGCAGGGTGGGGCGACGGCTCCCGGCCCACGTCGGTGCCCTGGGCAAGGCGCTGCTCGCGGAACGGCCGGACGCCGAGCTGCCGGCCGGGCCGTACGAGGCCGCGACGCCGAACACGCACACCGACCGGGATGCGTTGGCCGCCGACCTCACTTCGATTCGCGCCCGGGGCTACTCGATCGACCGCGAGGAGGGCGTCGTGGGGATCGTCGGTTTCGGCTTTGCGCTGCGGTACGACAGCCCGCCGCTGGATGCGATCAGTTGCTCGGTGCCGGTGGTTCGGCTGACGCCGGAGCACGAGGGGAAGATCGTCGCGGTGATGCGGGAGATCCGGGCGAAGATCGAGGGTGCGTCGGCTGCGGCCGGTGGGGCTGTGCACTGGCGGTAGCGGGCGCGCCTTCCGGGGGCTGCGCCCCCAGACCCCCGCTTCGGCCCTGAAGGGGCCTCGTCCTCAAACGCCGGACGGGCTGAAAAATGAACGGCGTTGAAAAGTTCGGCGCAGTTTTTGCCCCGCATCTCCCATGGCAAACGCAACGTGCCCCACATCACACCCCCCGCCCTTCTTTCCCCAACCGCGTGCTTGATACAAATTGGCCGCGCGTTCCTGTCCGTCGACGGTCGTCGCCCAATCCCCCTTTTGAGCCGCTTCTTTCGCATGCCCTGGGAACGCCCGTGTTCGCCCGCAGCACCACCACGCCCTGGCCCCTAGTCGCCCTTTTCACGGCCGGGTACCTCGCCCCCTACCTCCTGCCCACCACCGTCGGCCGCCTCGACGCCGGGCTTCCGCTGTCCGCCACGCAGGCCGGTGCCGTCGGCAGTGCGCTGCTGCTGAGTTCGGCGGCGGCGG
>NZ_JAWOAI010000006.1:0-55257 GCF_033194735.1 Streptomyces sp. W16 | reverse complement strand
CCGTCGTCGAGGCGGCGGCTGCCGAGCCGGTCGCCGAGGCGCCGGTGCGCGAGGAGTCCTCCTACGACCGTCCGCGTCAGCAGCGTGACGACCGTGGCAACTACGAGCGCCGTGACCGTCGTGACGACCGTGGCGGTGACCGCGGTGGCCGTTCTTTCGAGCGTCGCGATGACCGTCCGTCCGGTGGTTTCCGTGGTGGCAACGACCGTGGTGGCCGTTCTTTCGACCGTGACCGTCGTGACGACCGTCCGTCCGGTGGTTTCCGCCGCGACGACCGTCGGGACAACGACCGTCCGTCCTCGGGCGGCTTCCGTCGCGACGACCGTCCCTCGGGCGGTTTCAACAACGACCGTGGCGGCGACCGCGGTGGCCGTTCTTTCGACCGTCGTGACGAGCGCCCCTCGGGTGGCTTCCGCCGGGACGACCGTGGCGGCAGCAACGACCGCGGTGGCGACCGTGGCGGCCGTTCTTTCGAGCGTCGTGACGACCGTCCGTCCGGTGGCTTCCGCCGCGACGACCGTGGCACCGGCAACGACCGTCCGGCGTCGGGCGGCTTTCGCCGCGACGACCGTCCCGCGACCGGTCACCGGGGCAGCGACCGCCCGTTCAACCGTGACCGCCAGGGCGACCGCCCCGGCTTCCGCGCCGGCGGCCACGACCGTCCGGGCCACCGCGGCACGACCGGTACGGGCACCGGCACCGGTACCTTCGGCCGCCGCGACGACAAGCCCCGCTGGAAGCGCAACGGCTGAGGTCACGTGACCTGACGTAGTGGAGTGGCCCCTGCCCGGGAGATCGGGCGGGGGCCGTTTTCTGTGTGGCTCCCGGCGATTTCTGGCCACATCGAGTCCTTATCGATTCCTTAAGTGGCGCATGTCACGCCCGCGGTGAGGGAATCGCTGGGGGCATGACAGATGACGCCATAGCGAGTGGGCTGTCAAAGGGAGACGCTCCCGGTCTCTCCGACGAGGAACGCCTTGCCCAGCTCGGCTATACGCAGGTTCTCGCCCGCCGCATGTCGGCGTTCTCCAACTACGCGGTCTCCTTCACGATCATCTCGGTCCTGTCCGGCTGCCTGACCCTCTACCTCTTCGGCATGAACACGGGCGGCCCGGCCGTGATCACCTGGGGCTGGGTGGCCGTAGGCCTGATGACGCTGTTCGTCGGCCTGTCGATGGCCGAGATCTGCTCGGCCTACCCGACGTCGGCGGGCCTCTACTTCTGGGCCCACCGCCTCGCGCCTCCGCGCACCGCGGCGGCCTGGGCATGGTTCACGGGCTGGTTCAACGTGCTCGGCCAGGTCGCGGTGACCGCGGGCATCGACTTCGGCGCCGCGTCCTTCCTGGGCGCGTACCTGAACCTGCAGTTCGACTTCAAGGTGACGCCGGGCCGCACGGTGCTCCTGTTCGCAGGCATCCTCGTGCTGCACGGCCTGCTGAACACGTTCGGCGTGAAGATCGTCGCGCTGCTCAACGACATCAGCGTGTGGTGGCACGTGGTGGGCGTCGGCGTGATCGTGGGCGCGCTGACCTTCGTCCCCGACCACCACCAGTCGACGAGCTTCGTCTTCACCAAGTTCGTGAACCACACGGGCTGGGGCGGCGGGGTTTATGTGGTGTTGCTGGGCCTCCTGATGGCGCAGTACACCTTCACCGGCTACGACGCCTCCGCCCATATGACGGAGGAGACGCACGACGCGTCGACAGCGGGCCCGAAGGGCATCGTCCGCTCCATCTGGACGTCGTGGATAGCCGGCTTCGTCCTCCTCCTCGGCTTCACGTACGCGATCCAGTCCTACGACGCGGAGCGGAAGTCACCGACGGGGGCGCCCCCGGCCCAGATCCTCCTGGACGCGCTGGGAGCGACCACGGGCAAACTGCTCCTCCTGGTGGTGATCGGCGCGCAACTGTTCTGCGGGATGGCGTCGGTGACGGCCAACAGCCGCATGATCTACGCCTTCTCACGCGACGGCGCACTGCCGTTCTCCCGCGTCTGGCACACGGTGAGCCCGCGCACCCGGACCCCGGTCGCGGCGGTGTGGCTCGCCGCGGCGGGCGCACTGCTCATGGGCCTGCCGTACCTGATCAACTACACGGCCTACGCGGCGGTGACGTCCGTCGCGGTCATCGGCCTCTACATCGCGTACGTCATCCCGACGCTGCTGCGGCTGCGGAAGGGGGACGAATTCCAGCGCGGGCCGTGGCATCTGGGCCGGTGGTCGCGGCTGATCGGGGTGGTGTCGGTGATCTGGGTGGCCGTGATCACGATCCTGTTCATGCTGCCGCAGGTCTCCCCGGTCACCTGGGAGTCGTTCAACTACGCACCGGTCGCGGTGCTGGTGGTGCTCGGCTTCGCGGCGGCCTGGTGGATGGCCTCGGCCCGCCACTGGTTCCTGAACCCGGAACACGCCCGCACGAAGGCGCGGGAGGCGGCGCGGGCGGGGGCGCCTGAACCGGTGGATCCGTGACGATGCCTGCATGGGGCTAGGCGAGGGAGGGGGGAGGAGGGCGGCGCGTTCCGGCTTGCCCGAACCGGTAGATCCGTAACACTCCGGACCCGCTCGGCCGCCTTCCCTTCATCTGGCACGGCCGTGTCCCCGATACCCGATCGGAGACACGGCCACGTCCCGCTATGCTCGGGGAGGCAACATCGCTAGGACCCTTAGCTCAATTGGCAGAGCAGTGGACTTTTAATCCATTGGTTGTGGGTTCGAGTCCCACAGGGTCTACGGATGTAGGCGAGGGGAAACCCCTTCTGACCTGCTGTGCAGCGCCTGAGTCGGCTTCGGTCGGGTCGGGCGTTGTGGCGTTTTCGGGCCCGTGCGTGAGCGATGCGTGAGCGGATGTGCCCGTGACGGCTGTCTGCCCGGCTAGCGCGGTGCCCAGGAACGGAGGTGGCGGGAGGAGCTAAGGCGGCCTCACCCTCTTCGGCCTCGTACTCCACCCCGTCCAGCACCTCCTCCAGCAGGGCGGTGGCCCGCTTCCACAGGTCCGGATCCGCCACGTACTTGTTGCCCTCCCCGGGCAGCGACAGCCGGTACCAGGCGGCCCGGATGCCGAGGTCGGCGTAGGCACGGCGGATGAGGTCGAGCGCGGCATGAGCCTCGTCCACGGCCTGCTCCAAGGTGCAGAAGATATGCGCGCCGTTGAGCTGGATGGCCCGTACGCGGGTGAGGCCTCCGAGCACACCGGACAGCTCTGAGCGGTACGGCCGCCCAACTCGGTCATCCTCAGTGGCAGTTCGCGATAACTGTGCGACCGGGAGCGGTAGATGAGAGCGTGGTGCGGACAGCGGCTGGGCCGCAGGACCGCCCCTTCGCTGCCCAACTCCATGGGCGGGAACATGTCCTCGCTGTAGTGACCCCAGTTCCCCGAGATCTCGTACAGCTCCCGTTTGCCGAGCACGGGCGAGGACACATGCCGATACCCTGCGGCCTGCTTGGCCTCACGGATGTACTCCTCCAGGGTGTGCCGTACGACGGCCTCGTCGGGCAGCGAGTACGGCAGCCCCGCGCCCATCAGCGGGTCGGTGTCGAACAGGTCTAGCGGTGGTTTGTTGACGGCGGGTCAGGGCCGCAGTAGGCCAGTAGCAGAGGAACGTTGCCTCGCCGCCTGGGAGCTGTGGTGACCCGCCGTGTGCCATGTCCGCCCGCTCCGGGCCCGCTGGAAGCCTACGCCGGACGCTTCGATGACCTGTTTTCCACGCTGGCACAGCGCCGCAGGTTCCGCGAGTACCTCGCGGGGCTGCTGCTGCCGCGAGACCGCAACAAGACGCTGACATGCCTGGCCGGCACCGAACCCGTCGTAGGTGCCCACCATGCTTCGGTGCAGCGGCTGCAGTTCTTCCTGTCCGAGTCGACGTGGGACCACGAGCAGGTCAACGCCCGCAGGGTGGCACTGCTGCTGGCCGATCCCGCGACCTCGCCGCACCCTGGCGGGGTGCTGGTGATCGACGACTCGGGAGACCGCAAGGACGGAAAAGCAACCGCGCACATCGGTCGGCAGTGGCTGGGCCGGCTGGGCAAGACCGACAACGGCATCGTCACCGTGACCACCTGCTGGGCCGACGAGAACCTCTACTACCCGCTGCACGCCGTGCCCTACAGCCCCGCCCATCACTTTCCCAAGGGCAAGCGCGACCCCGGTTTCCGCACGAAGCTGCAGATCGTGGCTGAACTGGCCCGCACAGCCAAGGCCGCCGGAGCGACCTTCCGAGCCGTGGCCGCCGACTGCGCCTACGGCGACCAGGACGGCTTCCGCAGACAACTCGCCTCGGCGGGACTGCCGTTCGTCATGGCCCTCAAGCCGAGCCACGGCACCTGGGCCTACGGCAAGGACGCCTACACCCCCGCCGACGCCGCCCGTGCCCTGACCTGGACGGACCCCGAGTACCCAGGCGACTGGACCGCCGTCGAGCGGACCTTCCACGACGGGCACACCGAGACCTGGTGGGCCGCCGACGCACACCTCGGATGGTGGGGACCCGACGGAAACGTCCGCCTGGTCGTGGCCACAGCGGACCCGGACACACTGCCCGCGCAGGCCACCTGGTACCTGGCCACCGACCTGCCCCGCCCCTACGGCCCCCGAGAGGCCGACAGCCCCGAACCCGCCGCCGACTTGCACGAAGTCGTACGGATCTACGGCATCCGACACTGGATCGAACAGAGCTACAAGCAGGTCAAGGACGAACTCGGGTGGGCCGACTTCCAGGTCCGTTCCGACACCGCGATCCGCCGCCACCAGACCCTGGTCACCTGCGCGTTCACGTTCTGCTGGGACACCTGGTTCGCCCGACCCCCAGAACGCGAGCCCGTCGTCGTCCCCACGGTCCCGCCGACCGCCGGAGCGGCTGAGAGGGGGCCCAAGCGAAACCCACCAGCCCCATCCAGCCAGCTGGCCCAAGGCGATCCGCGCCGTCCGCGCCTGGCTCGACCCCTGGACCACCCTCCAACGCTGCTGGCGAGCCTGGACCAACGCACCCCCGCCACCCGAACTCCAAGCCCTGATCAACGCCGTCGGCGCAGGCCACCCACTTGATCTCTACTCCCCGGTCTAACAAACCACCGCTAGCGCGTGAGGGTGCCGAGGACCTTCCCGAGCGTGATGGCCACGTCGAAGTCCCGATCCCATGTGAGTGCGACGAGGTCGTCGAACTCCGCCTCAGGGCGGAGCAGATTGAGGACGTCGGCTTCGAATACTGAGCCCGGTTCTGCGAGGGCGAGCGCCTCGTCGTGGAAGCAGCGGTACGTGTTGCGTGACCGGAACATGACCGAGTACCCACCGTCTACGAGCTCTCCCACGGAGACATCCCATTTCGCTTCAAGCGCCTGCAGTGTGCCGGCGACGCGGTCGGCGTTGAGCGGCTCGGTCAACAGATCCACTCCCACCGCTTCTCGGGCCGAATCCAACGGAAGCGTCTTGTCCCAGAGCACCGAGAGGTGGCGCTCGAAGCCGATGTCCTCGCGAACTGCTTTGTCGAACTCCAGGTAGTCGGTGTCCAGACTCGTACGCATCCAGCGGGCGATCCAGAGGATCGGGGCGTCGATCAGATTCGCCCGCAACGAGCGATTGCCTTCACCGTAGACAGATTCACGGATGCTCGTCAGCAGCTCTTCGCAGTGGTAGTCCTTGCAGAACCGGAACAAGTGAGCCGACCGCCGTGGCAGACCGTCCCAGCGCGAAGACTGAGGGAGGGGGAAATCAGCCAGAATCGTCTCCAGCTCGCGTTGGAGTCCCTGCTTGGCGGCCGACAACACGAGAGCGTCGTCGTTCTCGTCCCACCGCCCGGCGCCCTCATAGTCGAACTTTGCCTTGCACGAGGCATACACAACGGCTTGAGCACACGTATTGAACAGCTCCGTGCTCACCCGGTACGCAACCTCGCAGTGATAGTTGAGGTTGAATCGGTCGAGCTCTCCGTCGGCGACCCGCTCGAAGACATGCTTCGCCGACAGCACGTCTCTGGCGGCACGGCCGAGGATCCGCTCGACCTCGCCGGACGAGCTGTCGGCGGGCGCTTCGTTGGGGCGCAGATCATCGGAGATCTCCTCGATTGTCGAGTCGAGCCGCTGAAGGGTTACCCGAAGCATGCCGCGTACGGTGTCGATGCGGAGCCGCTGCGCCTCGTCTTGGAGCAGCATCTGTTCAATGATCAGGTCGAGGTCGGCCAGGAAGGGGTAGCGGTCGCGCACAAGCGCGTGTCGTCGCCCTCGGGCGTTCTGCTTCGTGAACATCTCGGTTATGACGAGGCCGAACGCAAAGATGTCCGCCGGCTTGCCGATACCGAGGGCGTTGTTCCTCACCATCTGCTCGGGAGCGAGGTAGTTCCGGTTCACTAAGAGGTCCCCGCGATTCGTGAGCGAGGAGTCCTTGAAATGCGCGATGCCGAAGTCGGCCAGGACGAGCCGGCGCGCATCAGGGTCGACGAGGACATTCTCAGGTTTGATGTCGCGATGCACTATGCCGTCGCCGTGCACGTACGCGAGCGCATCGCAGAGCTGGCGCGCGTAGTCGAGAAGCACGTCAGCATCGGTTTCGTCGTTGATCACGTTTCGCAGCGTCATCGGGTAGAAGTCCATGACGTAGTAGAAGAAGTTCGCGTCCTCTGAGCGCGCGTGGATACTCACGACGTTCGGGTGGCTCGATTTCTGCCCGTACTCGATCTCCTGCTTGAAACGCTTGTTGCGAGCGGAGTCCGCGTCGCGGTCCTTCTTAATCCGTTTGACTGCGAACACCTGACCGTCGGGCTTACGGCGGACCTTCCACACCACGGCTGATCCGCCCTCTCCCGGAGCTGAATCGCGCTCGTAAGTGACTCCGTCGATGATGAACGGTTCGTGCTTCGGCATGAACCCACCCTACTGACCTCCTCGGGGCGGTGACGTCGGCCAATTGCCGCCAGGACCAGAGCGTTCTCCGGCGGGGCGAGGTAGATGCCCGCCACGTCGCGGACCTTGGTCACGAACTGCGGGTCGGTCGACAGCTTCCAGGTCTCCACGATGTGCGGCTTGAGGCCGAACGCCCGCCAGATCCGCGAGACGGCCGACTGCGACATGCCCTCCGCCTCGGCCATCGAACGTGTCGACCAGTGCGAATCACCCGTCGGTGGCGCCTGGCCGCCTTCAGTCACTCTGTGGCAGGCGAATCGGTGGCTGCCGGACGCGACCGGGGGATCAGCTTCGCGGCCTTCTCTGCGATCTCACGGTCCAGCTCAGGGAGCAGGCTCGTGTACGTGTCCGAGGTCAGCGTGATGGTGGAGTGCCGCAGCGTCTCCTTCACCGTGTGGATGTCGCCACCACCTCCGTGCATGAGCGTCGCGGTGACGTGGCGTAGGTCCCGCAGGGTGATGGGTGGCAGGTCGGTCGTGGCGAGAATGCGGCGGAAGGTCTCGGATACGGTCCCCGGGTGCAGCCAGGAGCCGTCCTCCTTGGTGAAGACCTTGCCTGTGTCCTGCCAGGCATCGCCCCACTGCGCGCGGTCCTTCTCCTGGCGGGCTTTGTGGTCGCGCAGTTCGGAGATGGTCGTGCTGTCGAGAGCGATCGTGTTCGCGCTGCCGTCCGTCTTCGGCTCCGACTCGTAGATGTCCCAGCCGTCCACCACGATCTCCTTGGCGGGAGTGATGAGGCCGACGTCGAGGTCGATCTCGTGCCAGTCCTGGCCGACCGCCTCGCCGCGCCGGAGGCCACGGGTGCCCATGAGGTGGAGTATCGCGTAAAGCCGGTCGCCCTCGGCTGCGTCGAGGAAGGCGCCGAACTGCTGTGGCGTCCACACCATGACCGGGCCGGGGATCTGACCGGTCTCTCGCCACCGCCGGACGCGTTCATCGGTCCACAGGAGGGGCTTCGGGCGCCTGCCGGACTCCAACTCGACGTGGGACGCCGGGTTGAAGGTGATCAGCTGCTGGGCGATCGCGGAGTTCAGGGCCGCGCGCAGGGTGCGGCGGATCGCCTGACGGGTGGCCGGGCCGGTGATCTTCCGGAACGGTTTCATCTCTGCCAGTTTGGCTCGTTCAGGGGCGAGCCGCTTCCGTTCCGCCCCGACAGGGCGACCGGGCGTGCTCGGCTTGCAGCGGGTGATCTGCTCGCGGCGGGCCTCGTTCTCGGCTGAGATCACCTCGTTGTCGTCAGCTATCGCGTCGAACATCTCCACCAGGTGGCCGACGTTGAGCCGGTCGAGGCGTACGTGGCCGATGCGCGGCTTCAAGTGGACGCGGATGTGGGAGGCGTAGGCGTTGAGCGTGGTCCTGCGGCGCTTCTTCGCGGCGAACCACTGGTCCAGCCACTCGCCGACGGTGAGGTTGCCACGGAGGGCCAGGCCCGCCCTCAGACGGCGTCGGGTCTCCTCGATGGCTGGGAGCGGGGCCTTCTCGACCGCGACCTTCTCCAGCATGTCGACGAGGCGCCGGAGGCTGTCGGGGTCGTCCTTCTCTGCCAGCGCCAGCAGGGAACGGATGTAGTCGAGGTCCGTCTGCGCGGCCTTGAGGGACTCGTAGCCGGCGCGGCTGAAGGAGCGGCGGGCGCCGTCTTCGGTCGGCGGGAGTTCCTGGCGTATCGAGTACGAGCCGTGCTTGCGGCTGGAGAGTTTGGGGCAGTTCTTGCCGAGCGGCTTGCCGGTCTCGGGGTCACGGCAGTAGCAGCGGCGGTGGGTGGAGCCCTTCAAAGGCGTTCCTCCGGGGTGGTGTTGGGGCTGGGTTCGGGTGGGTCGACGTCGCCCAGGGCGGGTGGCAGGTGGGGTGGGGTGGCGCCTTCGTCGCGGATGTCGCGGCGGAGGTGGCGGAGGTTGTACTTGGCGGAGACGGCCTCGTCGGTGTACTTGGTCCGCCTGCGCTCGGCTTCTTCCTGCTGGGCGCGGTTGGTCGCCGTCTTGATTGCGAACCGCGCCCGTTCTTCCTCTTCGAGGGCGGCCAGTGCGGTGCGTACGAGGCTGGCGTGCGCTTCGAAGTCGGGGACCAGCCCCGCGTCGTACAGGGGCATGTCCTCGTCGCCGGTGAAGCGCCGCAGGGCGTCCCAGGTGGGCACGAGGCTCTGGAAGGGGAGCTCCTGGGTCCTCTCGACGTAGCCGACCGGGAAGATCAGGCAGACCGGGTACGTCTCCAGGGCGGCGGCCAGGACCATGACGTCCACCAGGGGAAGGCTGGCCCGGCGGCCGGACTCCATGTTGGCGATGACGTTGCGAGGGATGGGATGCCCGAGCTGCTCGCACGCGTCGGCCAAGTCCTGCGCGCTCCATCCCATCTCCTTTCTTCTGCGCCGGACTTCGCCGGCGACGTTGGCCTTGATCCGGTCCGCCCATTCCGGGACGTCGTCCTCATCAGCATCCACACTGCGTTGTGTCATGGAGACACATTAGCTTGGTCATCCTGGTAGGTAGACGCCTGGAGCCGGACGTGACGGTCACGTTCGCCGAGGGCTGTACCGAAAGGGGCGCGCTGTATGCGCGAAGACGCGACGGCCGGGCGGATGACGGGCGCGAAAGGGATGAGTCGGGAAGAGCTGCTTGCCCTCCCTGTGTCGGTTGACCTGGAAACAGGCAACCACGCTCTGGGGCTCGGGCGGAGCAAGGGGTACGAGCTGGCGAAGCGCGGCGAGTACCCGTGCAAGGTGCTGAGGCTCGGCAACGCCTACCGGGTCGTGACCGCGGATCTGCTCGATCTGTTGGGCCTGGCGGCGTGATGGGGCGGCGGAGTAGCAAACCGTTCTGCGCTGAGCTGACACAGAAGCGCTGGACTGTTGCCGGGTGTGGACGTACCGTCCGTGTTCCCTCGCGATGGCCTGGTGCCCGCGAGAAGGGGGCGGGTCCCCGGCGATGCAACGCCGGAGACCCCAGCAACCCCGACCGGCCCTGGAAGAACCAACCCGGCGGCAAGGGCGCACAAGCCCGCCACCGCCAGACGAGGAGCTGCCCCGTGGAACATGCGGGAGCCGAGCCCTATTCCGACTCCGACACGCCCTCGTGGCCGCCCGTCACCGTCCCTGGCCAACTCGGCCACCACGCCAGTGAAGCCCCGATGTCCGCCAACGACGTTGCGCCTGAAGCCACTTCGGCGGATCAGTCCGCCGAGGAGGCGGCGCCGGATCCGGTGCCGACCCATGGCTCGGCGTTGCTGGACGAACTTCGTGCGCAGATAGCCAAGTTCGTGATCCTGCCCTCGCCGGAGGCGCTGGACGCGGTCACGCTGTGGGCGGCGGCGACACATCTGCAGCCCGCATGGCAGCACGCGCCCCGTCTGGCGGTGGTGGGGCCGGCGAAACGGTGCGGCAAGTCACGGCTGCTGGACGTGCTGACCGAGACGGTCCACGAGCCGATGCTCACCATCAACACCACCCCGGCCGCGGTCTTCCGGTCGATCACCGAGGAGCCGCCCACGCTCCTGGTGGACGAGGCGGACACCATCTTCGGCACGCCGAAGCAGGCGGAGAAGAACGAGGAGATGCGCGGCCTGCTCAACGCCGGCCACCAGCGCAATCGGTACGTCACCCGGGTCGTCGGCAACGACCACACCCCGCACCGGTTCGCCACCTTCGCCATGGCCGCGATCGCGGGCATCGGTGACCTGCCCGACACGATCATGGACCGGTCGATCGTGGTCCGCATGCGCCGTCGCGCCCAGGGGGAGCACGTCAAGCCCTTCCGCTCCCGCCGCGACATCCCCGGGCTCCACGAACTGCGGGACCGCATCGCCGCATGGGCCCGGCCGTTGCTGGACGAGGCGGCGGAGGAGGAACCGGTCCTGCCGGTGGAGGACCGGGCCGCCGACACCTGGGAACCCTTGGTCGTCATCGCCGACCTCGCTGCCGGGTCCTGGCCCCGTCGGGCCCGTACGGCGTGTGCGCGGATGGTGGCCGCGGAGGTCGAGGCAGAGGAGGAGCGGCCCGGCGGAGCCCGGATTCTCGCCGACATCCGCAGGGTCTTCGCCGCCCAGCGCGAGGTGGACAGCCTCTCCACGGACGAGCTGCTGTACCACCTGCGCCAGGATGTCGAGGCGCCGTGGGCGGAGTGGGGGCGCAACGGGCTGGATGCCCGCGAACTGGCGAGGATGCTGAGCCCGTACGTCATCAAGCCCGGCAACGTCCGCCTCGTCGACGGGACCCAGCGCAAGGGCTACATGCGCAACAAGTTCCTCGACGCGTGGCGGCGCTACTGCCCTGCCGTCCACCCGGTGGACCCTGAGCTCGCCGTCACCGCTTCGGGCTGAGCCCCGCGTCCCTCGGTGGCCGTCCCTGGCGTCCCTGCCGTGATCTCGCAGGTCAAACGGCATGGCGACAAGACGGCAACCGGGGCCAAGACGGCAACGCGATCATGACGAGCGCGCTGCCTGGCCCGGACCACGTCCCGATCCGTCTTGTGCCGTCCCGCGCGTCCCCGCCGTATCGCCGCAGGTCAGGGCGTCAGCCGCCGGGACGGCACCACACCACCACGCCGTCCCGGCCGAACAGGTCGGAGAACGCCTCCGGCACCGGCCGGGACGGCAGACCGAACCCCATGCCGTACCTGCCCTGACCTGCGCTTGCAACGGCCAAGACGGCAAAGACGGACCACACCGCCAACGCCCAGGAGCACCCCGCTTGACCAAGCTCTCCACTTCCAGCCGCCGCCAGGACAACCGCCTCGACGAGGGACGGCCGATGCTGACCAAGCAGGCTGCCGAGCGATTCACGCTCGTCGCAGCGGGCGTGGTCATCGTGGCCCTCACAGCCGGCGGGTTCTGGCTCTCGTACGCGCATCTCGCGGAGGTCGCCGGACAACATGGCCTCAAGAACTCCCCGGCCCGCCAGTGGGCCTGGCCAGCGACCCTGGACGCGTTCATCGTCGCGGGCGAACTGCTCATGCTCCGCGCGGGCCTGCGCCGGGTGACTGACAAGGGGGCGATTGCTCTCACGGCCGCCGGATCGGTCGGCTCCATCGCGCTCAACGTGGCCGGTGTCAGCGGCACGGGTGGCACCGGCGCCGTGCCTCTGCTCGACTACGTGGTCGCCGCGGTTCCCCCGACCGCCGCGCTGCTGGCCTTCGGCGTCCTGATGCGGCAGATCCACCAGCTCGTAGATCAACCCGCAGGCCATGCGGACACCCCTTCCGCACAGCCCGCCGACATGGTGGCGATCACGTCCGCCGGGCCGCCGGAACCACCGGTCCGGGTTTCGGAGAGCAGGCCGCGCGGTGGCCGTCCTGCAAGCGCCACGGTTGAGGAACTTGTGGAGATCGGCCGGATCGCCATCGCTGAGCACGGCACGCTCAGCCGGTCCCTTCTCCGGAAGGCCGTCAAGGACAGGGACTTGACGATCGGCAGTGAGCGGCAGACCGAGGTGATGGAGATCCTCCGGCCCGAAATCGAAACCGCGGGAACAGGTGCGGACGGCAACTGACCGGAATCCCGACGGGGTGGCCGGAACCGCTTCCGGTCACCCCTGCCCGTCGGCCAGCGCCCCACCCGCCCTCCGTTTATCCACACCTGTGATGGGGCCCCGATCGCCAACACCTTGCCGACTCCTCCCCGGCGTTCAACCTGCCCTTGCGACCACTTCCGGAGAACCGCTCGTGACGCACCACCCGGACCACCCCGACCGCATTCCCGACGATCCCCTGCCCCAGGTGAAGTCCCCTACGCTGCTGGGGCGTTTGCAGCAGGCGTTCGGACGGGCTGCCCCTGGCGGAGCCAGTAGTACCCCGAGTCCGACTCATGGCCGGTCTTCGGGGGTCTCCGCCCCGGGGGTGGCGGAGACGGCCCGGCGCCAGGGGGCGCCGGAGCCGGGGGTCGGGGCCGAGGGCGGCTCCGACCTGGACACGCTTCACTCCGTCCAGCAAGCCGTCCTGCGCCCCGCCGACACCGCAGCCGCCGCAGCCGGCGAGCCTGCTGTGAAGAGCGTGCAGCCCACGATCCGCCGCTTCACCGGCACCAAGCGGGTCGTACGAGTCGGCCCTCTACGCTTCACCGGCGACGAGCACACCCAGCTCCAGGAGGCATCCGCCGAGCACGGGTACAAGGGCGACTCCGGCTTCGCCGCCGACATCGTCCTCGCCTTCGTCACCGGCCGGTTCACCGCCAACCTGCCCCTGTCCGAGGACCGCCGCCGCACCCACATGTTCCGCGCCCAGGTCCTGCGCCAGCTCAACCGGATCGGCGTCAACGTCAACCAGATCGCCCGCGCCCTCAACAGCGACCACACCCCACCCGACATACGTCAGCGCCTGGACGAACTCCACGACCTGCTGGAGCTGATCGCCGAGGCCCTGCGCGAGCCTGCCGACCCGCGGGAGGTCTGACCAGCGTGATCGCCGCCATCAAGCCCGCCGGGGCCAACACCCGGGGCCTGCTCGCGTACCTCTACGGCCGCGGAACCCACGACGAGCACTTCGACCCGCACATCGTGGCGGGTTTCGCGATGCTCGGCATGCCCGACCCCGGCCGCGACGAGAACGCCACCCTCACCGAACTCGGCCACTACCTCGACGAGCCGGTCTCCTTGCGCAACGGCGAGTTCGGCAAGCCGGTCACCGACCACGTCTGGCACTGCCCTGTCCGCGCCGCCCCCGAGGACCGCCACCTCTCCGACGCAGAGTGGGGCGAGATCGCCCAGCGCATCGTCCAGGCCGCCGGCATTGCCCCGGCCGGTGACGACCTGGGCTGCCGCTGGATCGCGGTACGCCACGCCGACGACCACATCCACATCCTCGCCACCACCGTCCGCGAAGACGGACGGCGTCCCAAGCTCCACGACAGCGGCCTCCGCGCCGGCGACGCCTGCCGCGAGATCGAGAGGGACTACGGGCTGCGCCGCTTGAAGAAGGGTGATCGCACCGGCGAGCGCCGCCCCACCCAGGCCGAGATGCACAAGGCCGAACGCCTCGGCTGGGAAGAGCCCAGCCCCGAGTGGCTCCAGGACCGCATCCGCGCGGCCATCCCCCACGTGACCAACGCCGAGGAATTCATCGCCTACCTCGAAGCCAGCGGCATCGAGGTCCAGGTCCGGCGCGGCCCGTCAGGGGACCTCCTCGGGTATGCCGTCGGTCGCCCCGGCGACGTCAACGAGGCCGGCGAGCAGATCTACCACCCCGGAAGCAAGATCTCCCCCGACCTCTCCCTGCCCAAAATCAAGGCCCGCCTCGAATCCAGCCGGCCCGAAGAACACCCCACCGCCCGCCGCAACCACCCCAGCACTCCCTGGCAGCAGGCCACCGACGCCCTCGACATTCTCCACACCGAGATCACGGACACCGGCACCGACGACGATGGTGATGCGCGCGCCCAGGCCCACATCACTGCCCTCGGGGAACTGATGGAAGCCACTGCCCAGAAGGCCCCCGCAGACCTGCGCGTCCAACTGCAGGCAGCCAGCAAGGCATTCGCTCATGCCCAGCGCTCTCAGATCAGGGCGGAAGATCGCGCCGCCCATGCCCTGCGGGCCGCAGCCCGCGACATCGTCAACACCGCCACCGGCCCCGACGGCAGCGCCCTCGCCGCCCTCATCGCCGCCATGGTCTGGGCCGCCATCCTCGCCGGCCGCTGGCACGAAGCGAAGGGCCACGCCCACCAGACCGACGCCGCCCGGCAAGCCGTCCAGCACCTTCAGACAACTGCCGACCACGCCCTCACCCCCACGCTCACCGAACTCGAAGCCCGCCGACCGAACGAAGAGACCCGTCGCACTCTGGCCAACGACGTACGCGCGGCCGTTCCCGAACACGCTGACCGGATTCTCGCCGACCCTGGCTGGCCCGCCCTCGCCACCGTCCTCGCCGATGCCGAAGCCGGCGGCCACAAGCCCCACCGACTCCTCAAAGAGGCCGCCGCCCAACGCGAGCTGACCACCGCTCGCCAACCTGCCCGCGTCCTGATCACCCGAATCCAGCACACCAGCCGCGACCCCGCACCCAACCGTCGCGCCGAAGCAGCCCGCCGACGCTCGACCATCACGGCCTCAGTCCCCGCCCAGCAGGCCCGAAACCCCCAGCCCTCAGCGGCAGCCCCGACATCCGCAGAACAGCAGCACCGACAGCGCCGGTAGACCCCGTCAGAACCACAGGGGTGGAGCGACCTGCAGTATCCGGGCGGGTCACCGTGAAGGTTGTTTTGTGCGGGGATGGAACGCGTATCCTGCGCCGGGTGACCGACCTCGCAGCAGTGGATGACGCCCGGGAGACCTCCCTCAGCAGGGATCTTGCGGCGATTACCAACGCCTTCGATCTCGGTGAGCTCACGGAGCCGCCTCAGTACCTGGCGGACGGCCTGATGAACCGCAACTGGCGGATCGGTACCACCCGGGGCCGCTTCGCGGTGAAGCAGATCATCGACGTGCCGCTGGAGGCGGCCCGCCGCAATCTGGGGACGCTGTCGGCGCTGGCCGCGGACGGGATCCCGGTCTGCACACCGCTGGTCAGCGGTAGCGGCGACACCGTCGCCGAGGTCGAAGACCACGGGTACTGCGTCATCGAGTGGGTGGACGGCGAGCACGTACGCGGCAGCGACCTGCCCCTGGACCATGTGACCGACCTGGGTGAGCGGCTCGGCCTCATTCACCGCGCGTTGGCTGAGAACGCCCCCGCACCGGTGCCTGCCGTTCCACCGTCGGCGGAGGTTGCCTCGGTGGCGAAGGCTTTGGAGGCGGCGGACCGCTATCTGGCCACCGTCGCTGCCCTGGATTCCCCTTCCGCGTTCGACCGGTCCGTTGCCGAGGCGATGGAACAACGCAAGCAGCTGCTCGGGAAGTACGGCGATTTGTACCCGAAGGGCGATGTACCAGCAGGCCCGTACGGCTGGACGCACGGTGACTTCCAATACCGCAACATCCTGTGGCAGGGCGGCCAGGTGGCAGCAGTTTTGGACTGGGACCGGTTGCGGGTGCGTCCGTATGCCGAGGAGGTCGCGCGGACGGCGCAGGTGCAGTTCGGTGTCGAAGGACGGTTCGATCTGGAGCGGGTGAGCGCGTTCGTCGGCGGCTACCGCCGTGTGGTCGACCTGTCCGTCGAGGATCTGGCCGACGGGGTAAGCCGACTGTGGTGGAAGCGGATGACCGATTTCTGGCAGTTGAGCTTCCACTACAAGCGCGGCGATCACGGCTTCGACGACCTGTTCCTGGACGACGAGGCACTCTTGCACTGGTGGACGGATCGCCTGGATGAGGTCCGGGCCGCTATGACGGGATGACCCCGGCCGCCTTGAGCTCGGGCAGGCACGGTCGGGTGAACGGCAAGGACTGCTCGCGCGCTCGCTTGCCCAGCAGCGGATCGGGGGCTGCCCTGATCGCTGCGGCCCACGCCTCCGTACCAGCGTCGCCGGGGATGATCATGCCGCTGTCTCCGATCGCTTCGCGGATGCCGCCGCGGTCGGCGCCCAGGCTTGTCAGGCCGTGCAGACCGGCCTCGATGATCACGCGAGGGAAGGCGTCCTCGACAGTGGAAGGCACCAGGAGCAGCCGGTGAGCTGCGTAGAGCGGGCTCATGTCGTAGGTGCGGCGCGCATAGGTGACGTTCGGATACGTGGCGAAGTCGCCGGAGGTGTCCCACCAACCCTCGACCAGCGTGAACCGCTGACCGGGCAGCCGGCGGATGAGCCGGTGGAGCAGGGCGGCGCCCTTCTGGGGCACTGGGTTGACCATGAGGATCGCGTCCCCGGACGGCTCGGGGCCCGGCGCCGGACGGGCGAAGGGCGGATACAGCAGCACCGCCCGCGTTCCTGACTGCACACGCGCCCGGGACAGGACGAACCGGGAGACGGCCAGCGCGGTTTGCGGGCTGCCGTGGAGAACGTTCAGGCTGGTCGGTGAGACGGAGTGCAGCCAGGCGGCCACCTGTGTGGTGCGGCGTGCCTGGGCGGCGAGGTCGGCTGCGCCTTCCTGCGAGGTGATCACCAGGTCGGGTGAGAGTTCGCCGAGGGCGGCGGCGAAGGCGGAGTGGATCCAGTCCTGGGCTACGGCCCGGCAGTGCACGCCGTTCCACTCGTAGCGCACTTCCTGATGGCGCACCTCGTACGGGACGTCGTGGGCGCCCAAGTGCCCGCGCAAGGCGGGCAGTTCGCTGGCACGATTCCATGGCGTCTCGTGGGAGCCGAGGTAGGTCACCTGCCAGCCAGCGGCGGCGAACTCCTCGGCGAGGAGCTGTTGGGACACCTCGGCCCCGCCGATCAGCAGTGGCGGCGGGGTGCGGCGCCAGGCGAACAGTACGGTCGGCATGGTCACCGGCTCCAGGCTTCGACCAGGTCCTGCACGGTTTTCGCGATGCGGCCCGGTGGTGCGTCGGCGGGGAGCACGGTGATCTGGCGGGTGATCGGCGGCTGGGGCTTGTCGAGGAAGTAGGCGCGAGCCTGGGCGAGGAATGCTGCGTCGTGGAGGAAGTACTCGCTCTCGGCCAGGGAGCCGGCCTCGGTCCGGCGACGGCGCCGCAGCGTCTCGGCAGACACGTCGAGGTAGATGGTGTGGTCCGGCCGCAGGTGTGGCAGCTCCTCAAGGCGTCGGCGGACCTGGGCGTGCACCCGGAAGCCGTAGAGCTGATCCATGGCGTAGGCATGGGCCATGAGGGTGTCCACCGAGCGGTCCAGGATGACCAGGCGGCCTGGGTTCTCGGTGGCCTGGGCAACTCGGTCGATCTCAGCGGTCATGAATGTCTCGAACGCGGCGAACTGTTCGGAGGCCGAGTAGGTCCGAGCCGGAGGGATCGGGTGGGTACGCCGGAGGTGGCGGACGTAGCAGCCGAGGAACACCGCCCTGTCGGCCAGTTCGGGGGTGGTGCGCAGGTGTCCGATCGCGGTGGTCTTGCCGCCGTAGGAGGGGCCTTCGAGGCAGATGATCGTCACGACGTCTCCTGGCGGTAGAAGCGTTCGGCGTACGCGGGACCGGCCCGGTTCGGGGTGCCGGGGCGGTCCTCGGCGACGGTCCAGGCATGGCGGATGGGGCGGTACATCTTGGCCGCGGGGTGCATCTGGGAGCCGTGCAGATGCAGCAGCGTGACCTTGTCGAGCAACACGTCTGTGATGTCGGCGAGTTCGGGTACCAGGCTGGTGCCGGTGCGGACACGGAACAGGTGCTGGTCGCAGCCGGTGAGGGCGTAGGTGGACCAGAACGCGAGGTCCTCGAAGAACCAGCGGCAGCCCAGGCGACGGGCGGCCTCGTGGACCAGCAGGTGGTCGGGATGGCGGGTCACTGCGGCCGGCGCCAGCAGTTCCGCATCCGGATGCCCGGCCAACAGCGCGCGCAGTTCCTCGGTGATCTTCTCGAGGCGCAGCGGGTCGTACTCCCGGTAGGGAGGGGCGGCGTCCTTGTGGCCCAGCAGATGCTGCGCCGCGCCGAAGGGCCGCAGGGTCTCGGCGCCTTCCCATTCCCGCAGGGTGGAGACCGCCTCCACGGTGGAGTAGGCGGGTTCGAGTGCCGGGTGGACGCTCAAGGAGCGGCTAAAGACCGTGATCACTGTCAGCGGGCGGGGCCGGTCCAGGAACAGACCGGAGGCGGAGAGCGCGAAGTCGTCGTGGTGCGGTTCGATCACCACCACCGGGCGGCCGGCGGGTCGGCGCTCTTCGATGACGTAGCGGGTGCCGCTGTGCGGCGCCGTCACCTCCAGCACCGGGGCCTTGGCTTTGCGGGTGGCCGTCTCCTCCTGCCAGTTGAGGTGGGCGGTCATCAGGTCGGTGGGGAAGGTGTAGATCCCCTGGGCGTCTGGTGCGGGCAGCATCGGCACGCGGGTCGCCTCCAGGTCAGCGGACGGTGGACTGGTACCAGTGCCGCCAAAAGGTGGCGGATGCCGGCAGGAGACGCGCTGTGATCGGGTTTTGCCACCACACCATTCGCCAGGTCGGCCACTGGTCGTAGCGGCGGGTGGAGGGCCGAACGCGCAGTTCGTCGACGAGGACGACGGGCCGGTGGGTGGCGTCGCCGAGCTGGCGCAGTCGGGCGAAGAACTCCACGTCCTCGCTCATGAACCAGTCGGTGCGGTACCCGCCGAGCGTACGGAAGGCCGCGATGGTGCAGAACTGGTCCACGCCCTGGGCGCCACGGTGCCTGCGTCGGTAGGCGTCCCAGTACCGGCACAGCAGCCGGGCACCGAGCCGCTTGGGCGTGTAGAGCGGGGGGATCGCTCCGCCGACGTGCAGGCCGGAGACGAGCAGACGCATCACAGTGGTGATGCCCTCGACCGGGACGGCGACGTCGGCGTCGATGAAGAAGAGGTACTCGCCCCGGGCGGCTTCCGCGCCGGTGTTGCGGACCTGCCCGATGTTGCGGACGTCTTCGTGCACGACGCGGGCGCCGAAGGAAGCGGCGACCTCGGCGGTGTCGTCCACGCTGGCGTTGTCCACGACGAGGATCTCGCCGCTCTCGCCGGTCGTCTCCTCCCACATCTGGAGGGACTTGATGACGGTCGGCAGATACTGCGGCAGGTAGGCGCCTTCGTTGAATGCCGGGATCACGATCGACAGAGTCGGAGTACTCACCGCCTGCTCCTTTCGTCCATGGGGGTGGGGGTGCGGAACAGGTGCGGGGTGCGTTCTGCCGCGCGGTGGAGCTGGGTTGCCCACAGGGCGCGGCTGGGCTCGTCGCCGGACACGACGGCATGGGCCCAGCAGCGCACGGTGTGGAAGGCGACGGACGCTTCTACGAGCGCCTCGTCCAAACTGCGGCCGTAGGCGGCGGTGACGTACTGCCGCTCTCCCGGCTCCACGGCGCTGGTGACGGTCAGGGTCTGGGCGACGTCGAACTCCGGTACGCACAGCGTGGTCTGCGCGAAGTCGATGACGTGGAGGAGACCGGCGTCCGGGCCGTACTCGGGGATGACGATGTTGTCGCCGTGCAGGTCGCCGTGGCCCAGCACCATCCGGTCCTGCTCCGCGCACGGGTCCGCCATGGCGTCCAGGGCCGGTTCGAGCCGGTCCATCACCTCGCGCGAACAGCGGCGGGCCAGCCACGCGACATGCTCGGCAAACGGCCGCACCGGGAGTCCGGCCCGTCTGCCGGGGATCTGGTGGAAGCGGGCCAGCAGGATGCCGAGGTGCTCCAGAGCCTGCTGGCGTGTGATGCGGCCCGCCTTGATGGCCCCGTCCAGCGTGAGATCGCCGAGATCCGTGGTGACGAGCGCAGTCGCTGGGTGCCCGGGAACCCGGCCGCAGCCCAGTACCGCGGGGACGGGGACGATGCCCGCTGCGGCCTCGATCACTCGGCCTTCGCTGATTGCGTTTCGGCTGGCGGTATCCGAGAACACCTTCACGATCACCCGGCGCCCGTCGGCCAGGGCCACGCGGTAGACGGCCGAGCGCGATCCCGCCTTCAGCCGCCGGGAGGAGACTGCGCCGACCGACAGGAGTCCCGAGCAGGCCCGGGCGATCACGGGCTCCATCTCCGTACCTGTCATCGGGCACCGCCAGCCGCTTCGATGCCCAGTTCACCCATGCTGTTGACGTGGCGGACGGTGGCCCGCAGATGGGCCCGGTACTCGCGGACGTCCTCCGTCGCCGGGCAGTTGGCCAGCCACGGCTTTTCGGGCCCGACGAAGTGCACCAGGACCGCATCCGGGTCCGAGCGCACCGGCCGGTCCACCACCCGCCGCACCCAGTTCCCGCGCTCCCAAAAGCGCCCCAGCTCGAACCGGTTGAACACTGCATTGACCGGACGCACGGCTTGGGAGGACAGCAGCCACAGGTTCAGCGCGTCCTGGTCGTTGTGAAGGATGTGCCGCCGGCCGCGGATGAGTGCCTGCTCGACGCCGGCGCGGATGGACGCCAGCATCGCCACCGGCATCCACAGCACGCCCGCGTTGAAGTAGACGCGCTCCCGCAGCTGCGGCCACCGCTCGGCCACTCCAGGCAGCGCGTGCCCTGTTCCGCCGACCTGCGGGATGAACTCGTCCTGCACGGCACCCATTTGCCCGTCCGGCAGGTCGTGGAGCGGGACCGAAAGGTCCCCTCGCGCCAGGACGTCCGAGTCGACGTAAATCAGGTAGGGGCGGCGGACGAACGCCGGCGTGAACTGAAATCGCAGGTAGGTGGTGATGCTGATGTACTCGGCGTCTACCAGCCGGGACGCGGCCGATGGGGTACACCACCGGATGTCGAACGATCCGAAACCGAGCCGCCGGGCGAACTGCGCCAGCGTCACGGCATGCGCGGCCGTGAGGTCCAAGGCCAGAACGCGCAGCGCCACTTCTTTGCGCTCTCGTGGCGCCAGCCCGTTCGCCAGTGAGGACACCGTGGCCAGCGCCGGAAGCATGTACCGCTCGTCGATGCATAAGCCGATCGCGTACACCGAAGTCCTCCAAGGGACGAGCCAAGACAGCGACGGGTGATAACCGCACGGCACCCGTGCATGGTCCGGAGGCCATACGAGGGTGCGAATTACAGGTGCTGCAGGTGGCGTTGGAGCCCTCGCTCACCCCGCGGATTTGTTGGGGGCGGGGGGCGCCGTGCGGAAGGGGAAGGTGCGCCGTGGCCGGGGTCTTCACGAGCCGTCCTCGATACGGAGTTCGGCCCAGACTTCTTTGCCCCATGGGCGCCCGCCCGAGCTGCGCAGGTCGTATCCCCAGCGGTCAGCGACTGCGTCGATGAGGAGCAGCCCGCGGCCCGACTCGTCATCGGCATCGGCCTGGCTGAGAGTCGGCAAGCGCGCCGGCTCCCGGTCCAACACCCCCACACGTAGCCGTGTCGCGCTCGGCCGCTCGACCAACAGGCGAATCTCGTGGCACGGGGTGTGCCTGGTGGCGTTCGCGATCAGCTCTGTGACGATCAGCGCGGCGTGGTCGGCGAGGTTGTCGAGGCGCCATATGCCGAGGACGTCCCGGAGGAGCCGGCGGCCGATCTCGGCCGTGGACGGCTCGCAGGGGAAGGTCTGGCTGTAGGCGGGGTGGCCGACGGAGACGACGTGAACTGGCGTAGTGAGTCTCGTCATTGGGGGGAGCCTTCGGGTTGTCTCGGCGCCCGGCCCACCCCCGCGGGGGAACCTCAGGGGCGGGCCGGGCCGTCAACAGCCGCCCGCACGGTGGGGCGTGGCGAGCGACCGACAACAAGACAACTCCCTTTCTGAGCAAGGTGATTAGGGCGATCAGCCCTCCTTGCGCTGGAAGGACCTAGGGCGATTTGGCCTTCCCTTTACCTGGTGGGTGATGGGGCGTGAGAGCTACCGTGCGGACATGGACACCACGCGCAACGCCGTTCTTGAGGCGTGGATGGCCGAACACGGCTACAGCTCCAACGGCCTTGCTGAGGCTGTGAACAGGGCTTTAGAGCAGCTGACTGGGAGACACGGCGGCCTCGACGGCTCATCGGTCCGGGACTGGAAAGCAGGCCGGGTCGCGTGGCCCAAATCGGCTACCCGCACGGCACTTGAGGACGTCAGCGGCCTGCCCGCCGTCGCTCTAGGGTTCGTGCCACGGGGTCGGACTCCGTCCACCCCGGCCCCACCGCAGCAGGAGGACCCCGACATGAAGCGCCGTACCCTCGTCGGCGGGATCGCGGCGGCTGCCGCTGCGGCAGCCGCCGCTCCCGGCACCGCATCCCCGCGCCGCATCGGCATGAGCGACGTCGACCGTCTACAGAAGCGCTTCGCCGAGATCATCGCCAGCGACCACCGCCACGGCGGCCAACTCGGCATCGAGCAACGGGCCGCCGCGCTCGCCGACGAGGCCCTGAACCTCCAGAACGCCGGCAGCGCCAGCCAGCGTGTACGCAGCAACCTCTACGCCTCCGCAGCCGCGTTCCGTTCCTCGGCGATGTGGGCGGCCATCGACGGCCGCCGCTACGACGTCGCGAAGGCGCACATGCGTGAGGCGCAGGCCCTCGCCGAGATGTCCGGCGACCAGGAGATCAAGTTCCGCATCTGGAGCCACGCGGGCACCATGTACCGCCACATGGGCCGCCCCGCCGACGCGTTCGCCGCCAACGACGTCGCCCGCAACCTGCACCTCACCCGCCGAGACCCCCTGTTCGCATCCCTCGGACTGGCCCGCCAGGGCGCCATCCACGGCGCGGCACACGACCGCACCGGCACCCGCCGCGCCTTCGAGCAGGCGCAGGACGCCATGCTGCGCGCCAACCCCGCCGACTACCGGCCGGTGTGGATGCTCGCCTTCTACGACCAGGCCGAGCTGGACTCCCTGGCCCTGTCAGCGCACTTGGCGCTCGGCGACTACCCGGCAGCCGAGTACCACGCCCACCGCTGCCTGTCCGCCCTCCGCCCCCACATGATCCGTTCCCGGGCCATCACCACGACCCGGCTCGCACACGCCCAGCTCGCCCAGGGTGCGCCCGAAACCGCCACGGCCACCGCCATGAAGGTCCCCGCCGACGCCGCAACCCAGCACGCCCGGGTGACGCGCATGCTGCAGGAGTTCGGGGCCGCGCTACGCGCCACCGCACCGGGCACCACCACCGTGCAGACCTGGACCGAGCACGCCGCCACCTGGAGGATTGCCGCATGACCACGGCGCCCGCCATCGACCTGCGCACCTTCACCACGCTCGACACCGCCCGCGGCGACCTCCTCGACGTGTACGCCGACGTACGCGCCCCGCTGCTCCACCTGCCGAACTACGCGGTCACCGCTTTCGGCGAGCGCCTGGACCGGCACAGCACCGAGCTGGGGTTCACAGCCGTCCTCGCATACGCGGACGGGCATCCGGTCGGCTACGCCTACGGCAACTCCATCGAGCACGGCGACCGCTACTGGCAGCGCACCACACCCGCGCCGGCGGACAAGTACACCGAGCGTCCGGCCGTAGCCCTGAAGGAGATCGGCGTCCGCCCGACCTGGCGGAAGACCGGCACGGCCCGGCGTATCCATGACGCCCTCCTCGCCGCACGAGACGAGCCGTTCGTCACGCTCATGGTCAACCCGGCCGCTGGGGATGGAAAGGTCCACGCGCTCTACGAGTCGTGGGGGTACGAGGACATCGGGCAGAGCCAGCCGTCACCGGCCTCGCCGGTGCTCACCGTGATGGTCCGCGCCAGCCACTGACCAGCAGCAGCCCCGTCCACTTGTCGTCCGCAGTCGTGCCTCTCGTGTACCGGATTCAGGTGGGCCCCATAGGAAGTTGGCGCCCTCATAGGCTGCTATGTCAGCACTGCTGCGCATGTGTGGGTCACCGTGCAAGGATCTACAACAGGGTCAGGCGTGAGACAGGTCGGGGGCAAGTTGTCTGAACAACCGGAGCTGACCGCCGCGGAGCTTGTAGTTACGGTGCCGCAACCCGATGACTCGGGAGCCAACACACTTGATCGCTACGACTGGCAAGCGTCCATGGCCGCAGCAGATGGTCTGGAGCTATACCTTCAAGCTCTGGGCACCGACAAACGCGTGCAACATGGCGACTCTCGGAGAATCCTCTGCGAGTACCAGGAGGACTGGGTAGCTCTTAGTGGCGACACTGCCGAACTCGTCTCTGCCAAGCATCGAGACCCGTCTGCTGACGCCTACCGAACTGTGAACCAGCTCGCCCACGAAGGGGGACTTGCACACCTTTTCCTCCGGTGGCGGGAATTGCAAGAGAAGCCTACCTGCAGGCTTGCGACGACTGGCGGCCTTGCAAGCGGAGACCCTCAAGGTTTTGCAGCGACAATGCGATCTTTGCGGGAAGTCCGCCTATCAGGGCAAGAAATTGTAATTACCGACGATCACCGCCCGTCTATCGAAAAATTCCATTCCGCCATCCATGCCAATAGTGGAAAGCATTTGCCCAAAGAATGGATTAAGGGCAGCGAGGGCGAAGTTGCACCGCAGGATCAGATGCAACAGGCGGCCCGATTCATCTCCATGCTGAACATTCAAGCCGAGCTAACGAGACGAGCAGACATCGGCTTTGCGGCGCCAACGAGATACGCGAAGCCCGTCGTCGAACATCTCGGCTTTGACGTACCTTGGGAGGCCATCTGGAATGTCGTGTACGGACTTTTCTTTACGCGCATGAAGGCAGCTGGTCCCCGAACTGACGCGGTAATTTCTCCTGTGCTGGCCTTTGCGAACGGTTCAGGGTCTCCTACCTCGGCAGACAGGGAACGCGAACTTTCGTCGCGAATCGTAACGATGCAGGATATCGATCTCGCGATAATCACCGCTGTAGCGAACCCTTCGGCTTATGGTTCGCTAACCTCCCCCATCAGGCTGAGTCGGGCCGCGATCAAGATGCGGAAAGGGAGTTGCTCAGACAACAGCGTCGAGCGCGGAGAACAGCTCAGGCGGGACTATCAGCGCTACTGGCGCAGCCGTCTAAGTGGGGATCCCACCGCCCTCGCTGAGCGTGAAAAGCTGCGACGGCTTCTCTTGCGCGTAAGCGACAGATCTGATACCCCAGCTATGCGCTCAAAGAGTGGGTGGGGGGCAGACTTCTGGATTGCCCTTCAAGACGCGCTTGAGAATATTCCTGTGGATCAACTGCCAGCAGGAATGGATTCAGACCTTTTGCTGGGAGGAATTAGCGACCTGGCCAACGAGTGCAAAATTTGGTTCAGTGAGGGTTTTGATGTAGCAGCTGAGATTGACAGGATCCGCCAAGAGAATCGGGGGAGCGCGGCATGAGCATCACATACGATGATCTAGAGCTTGCGTTGCTTCGTGATGACTTGGCCTATCATCAAGCACGCGTTCTCCTACTGGTGAATGCAGTGTCTAAAGAGCCAGGGCATGCGAGAAAACTGGACGGTCTAACAAAGCTGGCCAAGCTGGATTTCTTGCTCAGGTATCCGGCCCTGGCTCCCATAGTGCTTGAGCAACTCTCAGAGTCCGACCCACGCCTAAATCTTTCACCAGAGGAGATTGAGGCGCCGACAGAGGTAGAAGCCCCCATGGTGCGCTATAAATACGGACCCTGGGACGATCGATACTATGCAATCATCGGCGCATTGGTTGGGCGCGGGCTTCTAAGATATACAAAAGGCAGGAAGGGGAGTGTTGCACTAGCGACGACCAAAGAAGGGCGGCGCCTCGCAGAGGATATGGGAAAGGTCCGCGATTGGAAAGCGTTGGCTGAGCGTAGCGAGGCTATCGCAAGTGCTTCATCAGGAATGACCGGAAACGCTATTAAAGACCTCGTTTACGAAAAGCTTGAAACCTTGATGGATCGTCCGCATCGGCAGGTAATCCAGTGACGCTAAATTTCCGCCTCCGCGCAGTTAGCTTGCACACCACTGAAGGCACTGTCAGCTACGATTTTGAATCCGATCTCACGGTTCTTGAAGGCCCCACGGGCGTCGGTAAGACGACTCTTCTGGAATTGATCAGGTACGGCTTCGCTGCTGGAGAGCCTCGACTTGCCACAGTCGCAACAGAGGCTGTGAATGATGTTGCAATTGATATTGCTGTCGGCGCAGACGAGTATCTCATCACGCGCAGTCTTGATGCAGCAAAGAGTAAAAATGTGCGCATCGTCGATAAGCGCACCGGCGAACGTCTTCCTGACCTTCCTGTCGATGGAGAGTCAAGTCTCAACACATTCTTCCTGGCAAAGCTAGGGCTCCCTGATGATATCAAGGCCCCGGCGCAGAAGGGAAAGAGCAGTAAGCCTGGAAGTCGAGTGACGTTCGGTGACATTTTTAAATTTATCTACATCCCGCAGTATGCCATCAACCGGGACATCGCAGACAGCCGGGAAGGCTACTATGACCCGAAGAGAAAAGCGGTATTCGAGCTGCTTTTCAAGCTGACTGACCCCGAGATTCTTTCCATGCAATCGCGAGTGAATGTGTTGAACGGGGAGATTGACGGCGCAGACGTGCATCTGAAAACAATTCTAGAGTTTTTGCATGATAGCAATACCAGCAGTCGAGAGGAAGTCGAACAACAGCTTCAGGAAGCTATAGATGCCCAAGAGGCCGCCCAAGATGAATTGAACTCTCTCCGAGAAGAACTTGATCCCGTAATCGACCGACAAACTCAAGCCTATCGTGATCTTCTAACGGATGCCGAGCGATCTTTGGCTGATGCTCGCGCTACCGTGCAAGACCTTGTCCGCGAACGTGATGAAATCGGCTTGGAAGAGCGGAGGGTCAAGGCTGATCACGCCCGCCTCGAACGTATGCGAGACGCCGGCGCTCGACTAGCCAACATCGAATTTTCCGTGTGTCCTCGGTGCATGCAGTCTTTGAGTAATCGCCCTGTCGAGGAAGACAGGTGCCGCCTGTGCTTGCAACCGGATCCAGTTTCACCCGAGCGTGCTGCTGATAGCTACGAGCTTCAGCAGCTTGAGCAGCAACTTGCCGAAATGGATGCGCAGAGGGAAGCGACAGAGCAGCAGTTCGAGAAAGCTCAGCGTGCCATCGTTGACCGTGAGTCGCTGATTAAGCATCTTACTGAGACGCTGGAAGCACGGACCTCGCAGCGCGTTACTCCTAGACTGCAGGCATTCAGTGATGCATCGGATCGTATGGCCACCGCCCGTACGCGACAGGAAAACTTTGAGGTAGCGCTCCAGCAGTGGGACCGTGTCGAAGACATTGCGGTACAAGTCAGGGAGCTCCGGGCAGAGCAGGATAGGCTGAAGGCAAGCATCGCGACGCGCAAGGCCACCTTGGCTATCCATAGAAACTCTGTATTCGCTCGGATCGAAGAAGAGTTCCGTGAGACTGTGACCAACCTCAGCATTGCTACAGTTGAATCCGCCGGATTCGACCGAGAGAACTACCTGCCGATCATCAACGGAAAGGTCTTCACCAAGACCCTGATGAGTGGTGGAGGTTCGATGACGGCGACTCAAATTGCCTACTGGGTTTCGCTCGTCAGCGTGGCGCGAGAAATGGACACCCGGTACCCGTCCATGCTCATCATCGACGGGCCTAGGTTGGCACTAAATACGGCAACCGAAACTTGTGCCGCAATTTACAAGCGACTCCTCAAGGCAGTTGAAGATGATCCCGGTGCTGTTCAGTTCCTAGTCTCTGACAACGAACTTCCAGACGACTACGAGGACGACTTCACACGCATCAAGTTCGACTACCAAAACCCGACTGTCGCGACAATTCGACATCCAGGTGAAGGGCAAGTAGACGTAATCGCCTCAGCTGATGAGTGATTGCTTGGCCAGAAAGGCGATGACGACATGCTTGAAAACCACCGCGACGCTAGCTATTTCGTCCCATCGCGACCGTCCTGTGACATGGGGCGCTTTCCATAGCTTGACGTTATGCCTGTGCTCCCCAATGCTTCCGGTCAGTAAGCAAAAGGATCCCCGACGCGCTCTCTGCGATGTAAAGGTGCAGCGGCATGCGGAAGGCACCATGGCTGAAAACTATCGGCGCTGGTCGGCGATCAGCTCAAGGTAGCGGGCGTACTGGGTGTCGGCGATCTGGCGGTTGCGGACGAGACTTCCTTCTTCCATGCGGTAGGTGCGCTCGGGGTCACCCTTGAAGGAGAGCCAGTTGAAGGACGTGGTCACCCAGACATCGTCGTAGACGAGAACCTTGGCGTGGGTGCTCTTCAGGCGTGTGAAGCTGAGTTTGTCGCGGTAGCGGTCGGCGAGGTTGGTGAGTTTGCGGACGGAGGCTGGGTCGGTCTTGGTGTCGTTCTCCTCGTAGCCGTAGGCAATGTCCACTTTGACGCCCTGTTTGACCCGTCGTTCGAGTTTACCGAGGAAGTCGGTGGTGATGATCGCGTTCTTGATCCACGGTGAGATGATCAGGATCCGGCGGCGAGCATTGGTGAGGGCGTCGTCGAGGACGTCCGGGTGCTCGAAGACGCCGATGGCTCGGATCTCGTCTGCCTGTGGCTGCTGAACTGCTGGCGGACCAGGCGTGGGGGCGTAAGCGCCGAGCTGGAATGCGGCCTGTTCTGCACGCTGCTGGGTGACCTCGTGCAGCGGCACGCGGGCCTTTTCAAGGTCGGGGTCCAGGAGAGGGCGTTCGGGGGGCGGCGCGACGGTGATGCCGAGGGCCTTGGCACCACCGTGGCCGATGAGGGCGAGTTCGTGGGCCTGACTGAGTTCGCCGTCGACGACGATGCCGACTTCGACGTCGGTACGGTCCGCGTCGGCGTACACCAGGAGTTTGACCGGCAGAACACGGCGGGCCGGGGCCTGGGAGATGCCTTTGACCTGGAGGACTTCGCGCTTGTTGTTGCCGTTCTCGCGGAGCAGAGTGGTGATTTCGGCTGCGGTGACGTCGCCGTCGTTGACGGGCCCGGACTGTGCCACGGGCAGCATGAGCAGGCCGTTTTCCTCGGCCTGTCCGCGCGGGATGGTGGTGCGGCGGTCGTAGGGGGCTACTTTCCACAGCATCTGGTCGTAGACGAGAGGCTGGTTGACCCGCACGGGCGCTATCGCGGCGGCCCTCTGAGCGGTGAGATGACCCTTGTCGGTGAGACGTAGGCCGGGGGCCCGGCCTACGTCTGCGGCGGTGGGGCGGGCCCATTTGAGGTCGTCCGAACCGAACAGCACGGCGACGGTCCGCTCGACCATGTTTTCGGGCAGGCCGAGCAGGCCGGCGATGCCACGCGCGCTGCTCACGTTGTGCTCGACCAGCCGCAGTACGAATTCCTCCATGAGCGGGAGGTCCTTGCTGTCCTGGGCGAGGACCTCGGCGGTGATCCGGGCGACGGGCAGCGCGGCGTCGGCGATCTGGATGAGTTCGAGTCCGGGACGGGTGTTGTGGAAGCGGAGGGCCAGGAGGCTGTCGTCGCCGAAGGCGGGACTAGAGGTAGGCATTGCGGATCTCGCAGTCTTCCGGGTGGCCGCTCATGTAGTCGAGGACGTCGCGTAGGGCGCCTGGCTTGCTGCGGCAGAAGCCGGCGTCGCCGACGATGATCAGGCCGTAGCGGGCGCGGGAGAGTGCGACGTTGATACGGCGCCAGTAGGGCTGGCCGAGGAATCCGAAGCGGCCGCTGACGTTGCTGCGGGTCACGGAGAACACGACGAGATCGCATTCTCGGCCCTGTACCGCGTCGACGGAGAGTACTTCTGGAGCGATGTGCTTGAGCCTCAGGGAGGCTAGGCGCTTGGTGAGTTCGTCGACCTGGCGGCCGTAGGGGGCGATCAGTAGGACGTCGAGGCGCTTGCCGTCGGGAGTCTTGATCACCCCCTTGTCGATGGCCCGGTCGATGACTTCCAGGCGTCGCATCGCGAGCTGGCCCTCAAGACGGTTGGAGATGCTGGTCTGCGCGGCGGACTGCTCATCCTCGCGGCGGTTCGGCAGGGCGCTGGTGTCCAGCCAGAGGACGGGTTTGTTAACCGTGCTGTAGCCGGGAAGGACATGGTCGTTCGGCGAGATCAGTTTGTTGTCGTAGAAGCAACTGCTGATCATGTTGCCGATAGCCGGGGTCATCCGGTACTGCTCGCGCAGCAGGTGTTTGACGGGTGCCTTGGTGGAGTTGGCGAAGTACTGGAACAGGGTGGTCTTCACCAATTCGGGGATGAGCTGGTGGTCGGCCATGATCTTTTCGTCGCGCAGCAAATCCTCATCGATGGGGGGCAGCTGGTTGGTGTCACCGACCAGCACCCACCGCTTGGCCCTGGCCATCGGCACCAGCGCCTCGGTCGCAGTTGCCTTGGACGCCTCGTCGAAGATGCACAAGTCGAATTCGAGATCCCGGGCCGCCGGGTGGCCGAAGAAGCCGAGCGCGGTCCCGCCGATAACGCGCCGGGTGCGCAGGAAGCCAGCGATCAGGTTCTGGTCGGTGCCGATACGCTGGAGCCATTCGCCCTGCAGGCTCAGCAGGTGCATCAGTTCCCGGCCGGGTCCGGCCGGGCCAAGGAGTACCTCGACGACGTCGCGGGCGTCTGCGGCGCTCATTTCCTCGCGGAGGGTGAGTTCGCCGTCGAGCATGGTCTGCACGTCAGCGAACAGCTCCGCTCTCTGTTCGAGGAGTTGTTCTCGGCGGGCCCGGGTGGTGACGACTTCCTCGCCGAGTTCCCTGGCGGAGGTGGTGCGCTCAGGCACAGGCTGGTTCGCCAGCTCGTCGAGTCGGGTTGTGACGTGGGCGAGGTTGGCGGCCACCGCGGCGAGTTCTTCCAGAGCCAAGGCCGCCTTGAGGTGGCTGGGCTGCTGGCCGCTCTTGGCAGCCACGTTCTCCAAATGTCGTTCTGCGCGCGTGCGGACGCCCTGGGTCCACTTCTTAACTTGCCGATCGAGCAGTAGCGGCTGGGCGCTTTCGGCGACGCGCGGATCGTCGACGCGGCCGAGGCGGACGAGTTCGGTGATGCCAGCGTCTTCAAGGCGCTTGAGTGCGTTGTCGATGGCGATGTGGGTCTGGCTGACGATGAGGATCCGGGCGGTGGGGTGCCGGCTGAGGGTTTGCTCGACGATCTCAGCGATCACGGTGGTCTTGCCAGTACCGGGTGGTCCCTCGACGAGCAGCAGGTCCTGAGTGCCCAGGGCGTGGGCGACGACGTCTCGTTTGCTCTGGTCGAGATCGGCGCGGACCCAGGTGGTGACTTCGGTGGGCGGGCCGACCTCAAGGACCGTGGGGTTGTCGATGATCTGCCGCAGGTCGGGATTGGCGGTCTGGCCGGCGGCGACCGCGGTGAGCGCGTCGCGCTGCCGGTTAATCGCATTCTGGCTGGGTCCGAGGAAGGGCAGCAGCACACCCCGAGCGGGCAGGACGGCCTGGGGACGCGTCATCCGCAGGACGACGGTGTCGTCGGTGCGGTTGGTGATCTCGCCACGGTCGATGGGCCGGCTGTAGGGGTACTCCGAGACTGACCACTCTTCGCCAATTTCTGCGGTGGTGTCGGGCGCGGCCAGATGGAAGACCCGGGTACGGCCGCCGCCTTCCATCCGCTCGTACTGGATCGGCTGCCGTCCGTTGGCCGCCGCCTCCTCACGGGCTTCCAGGACGCGGCGCCAGCCGTCGAACAGGTCGCCGAGCTGCTGGCGCTTGCCCTCCTTAGCCAGGGTCTCGCGCGCGTCCAGTTCCGCGTTGAGGCTGTCCAGCAGCAGGTTGAGGCCGTCGTACGCCGGGTCCTCACCCGGGTCGTTGAACGTCCAGGTGAGGATGGGGCCGAGTTTGAGGGCGGACGCACGGCGCTTGGCCATCCATTCCTCTGCTCGTTCCTCAGCCGAGACGACTACGCACCGGTCGCGTTGATCCTCGTCGTTGACCAGGCGCAGAAACAGACTCTGGCCGAACACCCGCACCGTGCCGGTGTCGACCTCGTCGCTCTGCGCGTTGTAGCCGTAGTCGACGTGAACGGTGCCGGAGATGTCCGCCAGCACCGTGTTCTTCACCGCATCCCAGTCGATCTCTTCTCCGGCCGGGGTGGTGCTGAGGCTTTCGGCCGCGCGACGGGTCATCTTCAGCCAGAGCGCGTTGCGTTGGCGGGCATCACGGTTCTCGCAGACCCGCTCGGCCTCCAGGAGCCGGTGTTCTAGGACGATGGCGTTGGCTGGCCGCTTCTTCGGGTCGAAGTCGATGCAGGTTCTGAGGACGTTGCGGATCTCGGTGTCGAGTTCCAGACCGTCGAGTACCGTCGCCAGATCGTGGTAGTCACGTGCCTGGCTGCGGGAGAGGACCTGAATGGCCAGGACCGCGTAGGCGTACACGTCACGCACGTACGGGACCGTCTCGCTCTGCTCAGGCGGCGAATACAGTGCGGACCGGAAGTCCGCGACCGTCTCGTCGGTCACGGCCGCGGCCTTGGATAAGATCTTGGCGATCCCGAAGTCGGCGAGCTTGACCGTGCCGTCACTGGCCAGCAGTACATTTCCCGGCTTCAGATCACGGTGCTCGATCTCCTTCTCGTGGGCATACGCGAGAGCGGAAGCTAGCGGTCCGCCTATACGCGTGAAGTAGGCCGGCCAGTCAAGGGGACGGCCGTCCGCCATCTCGTCCTTGAGGCTGCGGTCAATCCACTCCAGGGTGATGAAGTACCGCTCCAGCCCTTGATCCCAGCCAGAGTCGAGCATCCGCACGATGTGGGGGTGGTTCAGTGCCTTGAGCGCAGAGGTCTCCCGTTCCAGGAAGATCCGAGTGATCGCGTCGTCCTCGCGCTGTTTGAGCAGCTTCACAGCGACGTGGTCACCGCCAGCGCTCTTGATGTCCACGGCCTTGCGGACCTCGGACAAACCCCCCGGGCGGGCTTCCTGAGGGAGCAACAGAAACCGGCCGTTAATCGTCGTCCCCACCCACTGCTCCTTGCTCCCCCGGCTGCCGCGCAGCCCACACAAGCGGCCATCTTGCCAGCGGTCTCCCCTCGGATCAGCAGTTTGTACCGAGACGGTGCGGAGTTGGCGAGTAATGATCCTCGCGGAGTGGTTCTGCGAGAGGACGCTTCCCTTGGCCTACGCAACCGAGTTCTGTGAGGCCCTGGCCGATGCCCTGTGGGGGGCGGATGCCGGCCGACGGCGGAGCTTTCGTCCTGGACGGGGACCTGGATGCCGGGCAGCGGATGCCGGAGGGGCCGCAGACGCCGTGACCTGTCGGATTGAGTTCGCGTACTCGGCCGCCGCTGCCGTCCGTCTGGATGGCAGAGTTGCTCCATGCCCACTTCAACGTCCGTCCAGCACACGGTACTTGTCGGTGCGACCCTCATTCTGACGCTCGGTGCCTGCGGTCAGCAGAGGGCCTCGCACTCGGTGGCCGGAGCTGGAGTCGGCTACAGCGCCTCGCCCAGTGCCCCGGGAGCCTCTCCGTACGTGGAGCCGGGGGCCGGTGACGGCGCTCCGCACTACAACGAGAACAACGCCTACCGGCGAACGGGCGAGATGTCCCCCGCCCATGAGCGGGATGCCGAGCGGGAGGCCGCCCGTATCGAGCCGGTGCTCAAGCGGCTGTGGGAGCAGGGGAAGTGGGACCCCGCGACCGTGCGCGCGGCGCTGCTCGAGCTCGGGTACGAGGAGGGGGACGACGCGCTGACCGTCCGGGAGATGTTCCAGCGTTTCAAGAACGATGAGTACTACACCCCCGAGGGGGCCATGGTCGGCCTGAGGGTCCACCCTGACGCCTGCGTCACCGCGTTCGTGCAGAAGTCCAACTACGGCGTGCAGACCAACGGCCCGTACCTGGAGACAGGCTGCTTCGAGCCTCCCTACGGGCACTGAGCGGACCGAGGAAGAGGAAGGGATCATGCGGTGCCGCACGTGCTGAACCTCTGGCGTCAACAGCTGGGACAAGTACCTGAGTCTGTCTGGCGGCGCACCGAGCTCCAGGTGCTGATCCTCGCGGACAACGGGCTCACCGACCTCCCGTCCGAGATCGGACGGCTGCACCGGCTTGCCACCCTGGACCTCGGCCACAACCACCTCACCTCGGTGCCCGCCGAACTGGGCGACCTGGCCGAACTCAGCGGCTGCCTCTACCTGCACGACAACAAGCTGTCGGAGATCCCGGACTCGCTGGGGAAGCTGACGCGGCTGCGCTACCTCAATGTCGGTGAGAACACGCTCACCGTCCTGCCCGAGGCCATCGGCCGCATGTCCGGACTCATCGAACTCCGGGCGCAGCACAACCGGCTGACCACGCTGCCTGACAGCATCGGGGCCCTCCGCAACCTGCGTGAGCTCTGGCTCCGGGGCAACGCGGTCGAAAGCCTGCCGCCGTCCATTGCCGATCTCCGTGAACTGCGCCACTTGGACCTGAGGGAGAACGCCCTCACCGAACTCCCGGAGACGCTGGTCGGCCTGCCCCGACTGCGCCAGCTCGACGTGCGAAGCAACCGCCTCACGCGGCTGCCGGACTGGGTCGTCGACATGCCCGCGCTGGAGAAACTGGACGTGCGCTGGAACGCCTGCGAGCCCTCGCCGTCGCTGCTGGCCGAACTGGAGCGGCGAGGCTGCGTCGTGCTCTTGTAGACCGGAAAGCTGCTGCTCAGCGGCCCGCCGTGCGTGAGCGATGCGTGAGCGGATGGTGTGGCAGAGGCCGTCACGGCGTGGACTGAGCGCGGAGTGGCACCTGCCCTGACCAGGTGGTTCCGGACGCCGAAGAACAGTCCGGAACCACCCGGCAAGCTATGGCCAGGACTTTTAATCCATTGGTTGTGGGTTCGAGTCCCACAGGGTCTACCGGCGGTGGGCGGGGGTTATGGCCTCTGACCTGCTGTGCAGCGTCTGATTCGACTTTGGTCGGGTTGGGCGCTGCTTTGGTTTCGGGGCCTTGCGTGCCCGAGCGGGCCCAAGGGGGCAGCGCGGCCTGCGTCGACATCACGACCGCACGGACAGCCTCGGAGCGAGCAGTTCCAGCACTTCCTCCCAGCGATACCGGTCGGCCCCACCGCCGGCCTTCGGCCGATGAGGCTCGTACGACCCGATCAGGACGCCCATCTCGCCCAGCCGTTCCAGGCTCTGCCGGTACGCGGGGTGGGCGGCCTGGGCGGAGTTCAGGTACGGCAATACGGCGACTGGTACACCCATGGCGGGTGCTTCGCACAGGATGCCCAGGGCGAGGTTGTCGGAGATCCCGGCGGCCCACTTGTTGACGGTGTTGAAGCTGGCCGGGGCGACCGCGATCGCGTCCGCGGGCCGGGTCGGGCGCGGTTGGTCCGGAGTCCGCCAGGCCGAGCGGATGAGGAGACCGGTCTGCGCCTCGACCGCCTCGACGTCGAGGAAGCCGAGTCCTTGCGGGGTGGCGACGACACCGACGTCCCAGTTCCGTTCGTGCGCTGCGGTGATCAACTTGCCGACGTCGGTGGCGACTCCGGCAGCGCAGACCACGATCTGGAGGAACGGCTTGTCGGGCTGGTCACTCACGCGGGCACTCCCAGTTGGCGACTGAAATGGTGCAGCTCGGGCAGCGCCCGGCGGCGGTCGCGGGCCGCCATGTCGGCGACCAGTTCGCGTACGGCCGGGCGGCGGATGTCCTGGGCCGCACAGCTCTCGGCGATGCGCAGGGCCTGGTAGCCGTCGGCGAGTCTGCCCTGCTGACTGTAGGCGCGGGCGGTCTCCACCCAGAGCGCGGCCCGGCGTTCGGGGACGGGAATGTGGCGCCGCATGAGGGGGCGCGCGGTTTCCAGGGCGATGCCGGCGTCGCCGAAGGAGACGGCAGCGCTGATCTCGTGCAGGGCGACGTTGGTGGGGCTGAAGTTCGCCCAGGCGTCGGGTCGGTCGAAGGAGACATAGCGCGCCACCTCTTTGGCCTCGGTGAGGAAGTCCTGGGTGGTGGCGCGGTCGTCGTTTCTGCTGGCGGCGGTCGCCCCACGGAGCAACAGCAGACCGACCGCTGCCAGGTACCGGGGTGAGCGCTGGTCGTAGGAACCGGTGAGCTGGTCGGCAGTGTGGCGGACCATGTTCACGGCCTGGGCGGTGTGCTTCTCGCGCACGAGGACGTGGGCGTGAACGCGGACACTGGCGGCGAGGACGATGGGATCCTCGGATTGCTCCGCCTCGGCCATGGCCCGACCGGCCGCGAGCCAGGCGTTGCCCTGATCGGCTCGCTTCAGTAGCAGACTCACCGACGTCTGGTACGCGGTGGCGAGCAACCCGGACGCCTCCGCCGAGCCGGATGAGCCGTCGGCGGCATGACGCAGGTCGGCGACACGCCTCCACCCACGCCCAGAGCGGTGACGACCTGTTTCGAACCGCGGCTCATGGTGGCGGCGTCCAGCTGCTTCAGGAAGCGCCGCATGGCTGCCCGGACGGCGAGCACCGCGCCGACGTCGATCAGCAGGCACCCCGCGGCGCCCACCAGCACCTGGCCGTAGGGCAGTTCGAGCGCCGATGCCATCCAGTCCTGGGACTTCGCGTTGCCACTGGAACCCTGGCCGCTACCGGCTGTGTATGCGGCCGTACCCCAGCAGACGAAGGCGTAGAAAAGGGCCCGCCCGGCACCGCCCGTGGACTCTGGACGATGTCACGATGCCGTCCTCTGATCATGGGTGTCGGCCGGCATCTGGTGGCGCAGACGGGCGCAGGTGCGGATGATCAGGCGGGAGACGTACATCTGGGAGATGCCGAGTTGCAGGGCGATGCGGCTCTGTGTCATCTCGCAGAAGAACCTCATGTAGAGGATGTGCCGTTCGCGTTCGGGCAGGGCCCGCAGCAGGGGGCGGAGAGATTCGCGGTCGACGATCCGGTCGAAGCCGGGCTCCATGTCGCCGAGGGTCTCGGTCAGCGGGTTGCCCTGCTCGCTGCGGCCGGGCACGGCGTCCAGGGACAGGGCGGCGAAGCTCGCCGGCGCGCCCTGGCCCAGCCGTACCTCCGCCTCGGTCAGACCGGTGTGCCCGGCGATCTCCGGGACGGAGGGTTCGCGGCCGCCCGGCGCATCGCACTCCTGGGCGGCCAAGCGGACCTGGATGCGTAAGTCCTGTACGTGTCGCGGCACGTGCACGATCCAGAGGCTGTCGCGGAAGTGCCGTTTCACCTCGCCGAGGATCGTCGGTATGGCATAGCTCGGGAAGGCGGTGCCGAGACTCGGGTCGAACCGGTACACCGCCTTGACCAGGCCCAGTTGGGCAACCTGTTTGAGGTCGTCGAAGGTCTCGCCGCGATGGCGGAAGCGCCGGGCCAGCCGCACGGCCATCGGCATCCAGGCGCACACCACCTCCTGGCACAGCGCGGACCTCTCCGGACCCTCAGGGAGGGCGGCGATACGGCGGAACGCGGCGTCGGTGTCCGGGGCGTCGTCGTAGGTGGGTGCGCTGCGGCGGCTCTGCGTGCGGGGGTACGGCATGGGCGCGTGTCTCCCTGATCGGTGGAGTCGCTGTGAAGGCGCCGCAGCGCCCGGCGCAGTTCCTGTTGTACGGGTGCCGGGAGCGTCTCGTCGTTCGTCGTGGCGACCAGTGCCGCGGCCACGTCCCGGAGTTTGACGTTGCAGTGCTGCGACACGTCCACCAGCAGGCCCCAGGCCCCAGGCCCCAGGCCCCAGGCTCCAGGCCCCAGGCCCTGTCGCTGGAGCACGGCGCCAGGGCCATCACCATGCCGCGTGCCTGGTCGATCGCCGCACGACTTACCAGCGCCCGCTCCAACTGCTCATCCCTGGCTCGCAGTTGGGGGATCTCGATGGCCAACACCGGGTTCCCCGTGGACGTCACAGCCGTCGGCAGAGGCTGTTCTTCGCGGGGCGTGGTCAGTTGGTGCATGGTGCGTACCTCACAACGCAGTCCTCACAACGCAGTCGTCGTGCCCATGAGTCGTGCCTATGAACGGTCAGCGGCGGGCCAGTCGCCGTTCCCTGGTCGCACCGGGCCGGTAGGGCAGGCCGTAGTGCTTGAAGATCGCGTCCTGGACGGGGACGAAGAACAGGCGGTGCCGCGTGGGCAGTCCGGTCCGTACCGTCGCCACGGTCGGCTCATCCGAGGGTTGGTGCGTCGCACCCTTGGTCTTCCGCGTAGAGCTGCCGCAACGCATGCCGCAGCGCGCGCCGCATCAGCCGCGAGAGCGGCTCACCCTCCCAAGCGGCGACCACGGCGGCTGCCACGTCCGGAAGTTGGGCATTGCACTGCCGCGCGACGTCCACCAGCAGGCTCCTGGCCGGCCCACGGCGACAGGGGGCCAGGACCATCACCATCCCGCACGCCTGGTCGACGACCGTCCGGCCGGCCAGCACGCGACGGAGCTGATCGTTCTCGGCGCGCAGCGCCACGGCATCCTGGCTCGCCGGGTCCTGCTCCGCTGAGGCTTCGGCCCTCGGATTCCACCAGTCCTTCGGAAGGAAGGCTGTGCGGCGCATGGCATCTGCCTCTCCACGGTTTCCGCGCGTCCGGTACGGCGAAAGCCGTCCCGGAACCTCTGGAGGTCGGGCCGTTCATCGCTCACCCACGCCGTTCATCGCTCACCCACGCCGTTCATCGCTCACCCACGCCGTTCACGGTCCCTGCGGTCCTCGCGCCTCCAGCGCGCCCGGTGCCGACGGCTGTAGCGGCGGTCCCAGCGGTCCTGACGATCCCGGCGGTTCTCGTAGTCCCGGTACTCCCCGAGATCGGAACCGTCACCACGGATCCAGCCGCCACCACCGCGGCCGTGCCGGGTGGCGGCGAAGACCAACACGGCCGCGGCCACCCACCAAAGGGGATTGAGGAAGCCGAGGCCGAACAGGACCACGATGAGGATGAGAAGCAGAACGAACACGGCGGGCCTCCCCGGGGCGGAACAACGCGTCACTGCCGGGGGCCGGGGCCTGTTCCAACAGCGTAGCTCTGCCCAGAGGTTGCGGACAGCGACCCGTGTAACGGTCTGCCAGCCGGAACGAATGGCCACTTGACGCCTGTCGCGGGAGTGCGGCGAGGGGCTAACGTGCGTGGTACGGCCCGAGCCCCCGGCAGCGTTGATCACCTCTCGCGCTCCTTCGGGGGCGCATCTCGCGCATCAGTGCCGGAACCCGTCCCGCCCCCACGGGCCGCTCCCGCACCCGCCGTCGCCACCGGCCCGGCGCGGCATCGATGCGCCCCCGGCGGGCACCTTTCCGTTGTCCGCCGCCTCGCACGCATACCACCGCAGGCGGCACACATGTACGCCCTGATCGTTCCGGCCTCGACTCCCTTCGTCCTCCTCGCCACTGTGCTGGGCCTGTCCTGGTGGGAGGACCGCATCCTGCCGACACCAGAGCCGGTCGAAGCCCTCATCGAGGATCTGTTGGCCCCAGTGGCACCTGCCCGGCTCTCCGAACTCCCCCGTATCGACGCCGCGTTGACACGGGAAGTCGCCGGGCGTTGACTGACGGCAAGGTGTAGGGCTGTGCCGCTCCGGATCGTTCGGGCGGCATTTCCCCTCCCTCGCTTCGCCCGGCCCCCGCGGAACTCAGGAACTTCCCGCGATCCGGAGGCCTGGCAATGATCCTGTGGATCCTTCTCTTTCTGCTGATCCTGGTGGTGTTCGGGTTCGGCTTCACCACGCAGGCTCTTTGGTGGGTCGCCGCCGTACTCCTGGGCGTCTGGATCTTCGGCTTCGCGAGGCGCGGGCGCGGCCGTGGCAGGCGCCGCGGTGGCCGCCGGTACGGCCGTAGCCGCGGGTAGTAGTCCACGCTGGCGCGCTCCTCCGCCCGCAGGAGCCCATCCAGCACCAGAGCAGAGGACAGTCATGAGCATCGGACAGACCATCAAGCACCGGACCCAGGCGTTCAGGGGCCGGGTCACCGAACGCATCGGCCGCACCACCCGCAACAGGCGACTGCAGCGGCACGGCAGGACCGACCGGATCTCCGGAAACCTGAAGCAGTTCGGCGACAGGGCCAAGAACGCCTTCAAGCACTGACCGGCACTGACCCGGGCGGCGCCGTCATCGACCACGAGAGCTCAGTGGGCCAACCGTCACCGCGCAGACCACAGGGCCTTCATCGGCGCGACGGTGTCGGCTGCGGCGGCACGAGTGCCGCCCCTCCGCGGGCCGTAGCCTCCGCCTCCCCGACATGTGCCCATCGGCCGACGGGACGCAACAGTTGTCCCAGCGCCCGGTAGAAGCGGTCCGGCAGGAACGCGGCGTCCGCGATGATCATCGCGCCGGAGAAGAGCGGCAGTCCCATGAGGACGGCGATGCCCAGGTGCATGCCCAACAGCACGGTCAGGACCGGGTACTTGAGCCGTCCGAACAGGACGAACGGGAAGGCGACCTGCACCAGCACGGTCAGATAGCAGGCTACGGCGATCAGCACGTCGTGCTCGTCCGCCACGAGGGAGAGCTCGGGCCAGGGCCGGAACAGGTCGAGGTTCAGGACGTAGTGGAGGGCGGTGCCGTTGCCCCAGGAGGCGCCCTGCACCTTGTAGAGGCCCGCGGATCCGTAGAGGAAGCAGACCTGAGCCGCGATGACGAACATGCCGCAGTTGTGGAGTACTGCCGTCAACGTCCGGCGGGACGCCGCCAGTTGATGTCGGAACTCGCCCGCTCCCGAGCCTTCCGAGCTGCTCTCCCCCTTCCCCGCGGAGGCTCGGCGACGGGTTCTGCGCGCGTCCAGGGACCAGCGTCGGCCGCATGTGGTGAGGACGAGGTACAGGGCCATGAGGAGGATGAGGTTGTCTCCTCCGTCGGTCATGAAGATCGCCCTGGCGTGGAACGACGCCACCACGACCGCGAACAGCACGGACACCACCCGGGTCCGCCAGCCGAGCATGAACAGCGCTGACGTGACGAGGGCCAGTGCGTAGCACGTCTCGAAGTACGGTCGGCTGTCGGACAGGGTGAGGATGCTGGCCCACCCGGTCTGGTCGAACAACTCCCTGGCCAGCTCGGGCGTCCACGGTGACCCGGGCCCCCAGATCTCGTCGCGGTACGGAAACTCGCGCAGCAGGAAGACGAGGTAGAGGAGGCCGTAGCCGATGCGCAGAACGGCCGCGGCGTAGAGGGAGACCGGCCGCTCGGTCAGGACGGTGAGAAACGCACCGACCCGCGCCGGTCCGCGGCGTGGCGGGCCTGCGTCCGCCCCGTCGGGGATACGGGAGACACCTCGGTGCGCAGCGAGTGCCTGCTCAGTTTCCATGGGAGGTCACCTTCCACCAGGGCAGATACCGCGTCTCGACAGGCTTCGGCGCGGCAGCGGACGAGCCGGGGCCGGGCCCCTCGGCCGGCGCGGCGATGGGGATGGTGATCACCCGCAGCTGGACGGACTCGAACGTGCCGTCGCGGTGGTCGGTGATGCGGTCCGCCGCGATGTCGGTCAGGTACTTCTGCATCATCAGCGCCCGCTCCGAGCGGGGCCGGTCGTCACCGCCATGGGTTTCGAGGTACGAACTCCAGGCCCGCCGCAGCATGTTCTGCGCGGTGTGGCTCGGGAAGACGTCGTGCCTCACCGCCGAGTCGTCGACGCCGCTCAGATCGAACCAGCCGCTCACGTGCACCCTGCCGTCCGGGGCGGTGTGCATGGTCCGTGCCGAGATCTGCCGGTTGACCGACTCCGGATCCGGTGCGAAGAGCCGCCAGTTCTGCTCGAACAGGGGGAAGACCCACGCGTTGACCTGCCGGCTGTACTGCTGGGAGAGGGGGTTCGGGGGCGCCACGTGCAGAAACACCAGGAGAACGTGGACCAGGGCTGTCGCCAGGCACAGGGCCACGACGGCGTTCGTCCCCACCCTCAGCAGGAGGGGCGGAGGCTTCGAATTCCCTTGGCGGGGAAGGGTGGTCCCGCCCCGGTCCGGTTCGTCGACGTCCACTGTTTCGATGCTGCTCGGCACGTCCCCACCCAGCCTTTCCGTCCTGGCTTCTCTCACTGTTTCTCCTGAGATTTCGCCAGCGGCGCGCGACGGAATCGACAGCGATTCGTCGCGCGCCGCTCGTCCTGCTCGCCCAAGTGGAGCTGGAGCTAGGCAGACTTCTTGTGGTGACCTTCGTGATCGCTGCCATAGCCCTCGGGCTTGTCGGGCTTGCCGTGATCCTGGCCGTAGCCGCCGTGCTCTTCGGGCTTCCCGCCGTGGTCGTGGCCGTTGGGCTTCCCGCCGTGGTCATGACCGCCGGGCTTGTGGCCGTGATCGTGATCGTGATGGCCGTTTCCACCGGTCGAGCCGCCTGTCGCACCACCGTTCGTACCGCCCGTGGTGCCGCTCGTACCGCCCGTCGTACCGCTAGTGGTAGCGCCCGCGATGACACCACCCAGTGCGCCGCCGGTGGTTCCGCCCGACGTCAGGACACCGCCGACAAGGCCGCCGGTTCCGCCACCCGTCGGCACGCCGCCGATGACGCCGACCGTGGTGCTTCCCGTCGTGCCCGCGGTGGCGCCGCCCGACGTGGCACCGGCCACGACACCACCCGTGATCAGACCACCGGTGGTTCCGCCGGCGGCACACGTACCACGGTTGATCGTGTTGTTGTCCAGCGTCACGGCGCCGGTACGGGCCAGCGCCCGGCCGGCGATGGTCGTTCCCGTCGTGACGGTGATCGACTCCTGGGCCATGATCGTGCCCACGAACGTGGAGTTGGTGCCGAGGGTGGCCGAACTGCCGATCTGCCAGTACACGTTGCACGGCGAGGCGCCGTTGACGAGCGACACGTTGCTGCCGGACGCCGTCGTCAGGGTCGAGCCGATCTGGAAGACCCATACGGCATTGGGGTTGCCGTGCGCGTCGAGCGTGAGCGTGCCGGTGATACCCGCGGAGATGGGTGCCTTGTAGACGCCCGGATCCAGCGTCCTGCCGCCGAGTTCCACGGGGTCGGGAGCGGTCGGGTAGGTGACGTCCGGTGCCTGTCCGGCGGCGTTGTTGTACCCCGTGACCAGGTCGCTCTTGGCCTGGAGCGCCACCGCGTCGGCGGAGTGCTGGGCGCCGATCACGGTGCCGGGCGGGAATCCGGTGATGGCCGTACCCGGCGACACTCCGAGATCACCGGTGATCGACGAGGGCCCGGTGTTCGTGACTTGTGAACCGGCCAGTACGGCGAAGCTGGTCGCCGTACCGAGAGGTACGGGTGTGGCAACGGCGCTTGCGCTTGTCGGCGTCATCGCGAGCACGACAGCGGCGATCACCACGGCCGTCAGCGCCGCGATCCATACCGACATGGTGCGCCGTAGTGGAGCGTCAGGGATATTCAGCGTCATCGAGGGGCCAACTCCTTTTAGCGGATGTTCTTGGCGGTTCCCGGTCGCACGGAATCGCCTGTTTCCGGCGTTGGCATATTACCTAGGAGTGTGCCGACAGATTTTTTCCGCAAGTGGTCCCACGAAATACATAGAAATGCCTAATGGGCCGGGTGGTTGCAAAACCATAATTCTCGCCAGGTGTGACCGCCCGGCATGGTCGGCGGGACGGAAGGCCACCGCGAGAAGATCACTCATGCCCCCCACAGAAGGCAGCCATTTCGGTGGGTGTCGGTCGAGGCCGGCCCACTTCATGATCTTGGGGAACTCGGCGAGGATCCGGCCACCGCCTGCACTTATTCGATGCGCGAGGACCTGATCGCGACAGACCGGCCGTGTGTGATCCACCCGGCACGAGCAAGTCGCCGTATCGCGGTATTCCGTGCCTGACAGGCCGAAGAGAAGTGCGCGGTCGGCGCATTGCTCGGGATATGCCCGAGCTGAGCTATCCGCAGTATTATTGTCTGCGGGTTGGTTCACTCGCATGTGCAACCGCCCGGAAGGGGGGCTCCGGCGTGTTTGCGCCCAGGAGACGTCGGCTCTCGGCAGTGGAACAAACGCAAGCGCTACGAGAACGACACCAATCATCTCGCCTGGAAAGGGCACCACATCGCGCCCCTGCCTATCGACGCGATGCGTGAGCGGACGGTGTGGCGTGCCTGCTACCGGCTGGCCGTGAGGAAGTCCTCCAGGATCTCGGCGAACCGTGTCGGCTGCTCCTCGGCCGGGTAGTGGCCGCAGTCGTCGAGGACGACCCCCGTGACGTCGTCGGCTGCCAGCCGCATCGTCTGGGCGGCATTCTCGCCGCTCCACAGCGCGCCGCCGACGGCGAGCACCGGGAGTGTCAGCCGGGTCTTGGCGCGCTGTTCGTTCTGCGCGATCGTCTCGTCCAGCGCCCGGTAGTACGCGAAGCTGGCCCGCAGCGCGCGAGGATCCGCGGTGATCGCGTCGACGTAGACGTCGACGGCGTACGCGGGGATCGCGGTCGGCGTGGCGGCCTTGGTGGCGAACTGCCAGCCGAAGAAGAGCTGTTCCCGTCCGCGGACCAGTTCCTCGTTGAGGTCGTCGAGCCGGTTGAAGCCGAACTGCCAGAGCTTCAGGTTGGCCGCGGCCGGGGCGAAGAACGGCGGGGACGGCGTGAGACCGGGGATCACCGCTTCGACGATGGCGAGCCGGCCCACCCGCTCGGGGTGATCGGCGGCGAGGGCGTATCCGGTCCACGTGCCGATGTCGTGGCCGACCACGTCGAACCGGTCGTGCCCGAGCGCGGCCATCAGCGCGACCAGATCGGCGGCGAGCGTGCCGGCGTCGTACCCGTCGTCGGGCTTGTCGGAGAGCCCGGCCCCGCGCGAGTCGACGGCGACGACGGTGTGACTGCGGGCGAGTGCGGGCATCACCTCCCGCCAGGCGTACCAGGTCTGGGGCCACCCGCCGATCAGCAGCAGTGCCGGGCCGTCCCCACCGGTGACCGCGTGCAGCCGCAGTCCGTTCACCTCCACGAGCCGGCTGGTGAAGACGTCGAGGAATCCGTCGGGCAGTCGCGGCGAACGCAGGCTTGTCATGTTGGCGACCCTACCCATCTTTGAACGATCGTTACAAGATGTGTAGGCTGACGACCATGGCAGGCCGCAAGCAGTTCGACGTGGACGAGGCGCTACGACGTGCGATGCACGTCTTCTGGCGCTGGGGTTATTCGGAGGCCTCGATCGATCGCCTGACCGAGGGCACGGGCCTGGGACGGGGCTCGCTCTACGGCACCTTCGGCGACAAGAGCGCCCTCTTCCGGAAAAGCCTCCAACGGTACGCGGAGACCTACCACCCGCTGTACGAGCAGGCACTGTCCGGCCCCCACCCGGGCCCGAGCGCCGTTGTGGCCGCCTACCTGCAGGTCGCCCTGAACCGCATCGCCGACCCGACGGTCCCGGACGGCTGCCTGCTCACGGTGTCGGCCACGCAGTTGCCGGCGCTCGACGCGGAGGGCCGGGCGATGGTCCGCGCCATGATCGACGGTCTGCGGGCGATGCTGGAGCAGGCGTTGCTGGCGGCGGGGGCCGGTGAGCAGGAGGCGGTAGAGCTGGCGTTGTGCACGCTGGCGACGAACAAGTCTCTGGCGGTGCTGAGCCGCGCCGGCTTCTCGGGCGAAGACCTGGCAACCGTCGCGGCAGCCGCCGCCAAGAATGCGAAGGCTGTGCCGACCCTGGCGACGAAATCGTCCCACCGGGGGAAGAAGCTGACCTGAGCCGCCTCGGCCCGGAGTTCGCGAGCACCGGCGAGACATACGAGAGACGTACGAGGCGCACGAGACGTACGAGGCCCTTGAGCGCGCACCAGCCCGACAATCCGATCAACCCAAGCGCAACAGAAAGCCCTCGCTGTACCCTGTCGCCACTGTGCGTGAGGAGCTGCCGACGCTACGCGGGGGATAGGCGGATGAGTCTCCAGAGATCGCGGTTCGAGGCCGAGGACGAGCAGCGGCGGCTGTCGGTGTTCCATCTCGTCGGTCTTGCCGCGGGTGGTGTGATCGGTTCGGGCTGGATGCTGGGGGCGAACGAGGCTTTCGGGAAGGCCGGTTCGGATGCCTGGCTCGCCTGGCTGTTCGGTGGGCTGCTCATGTTGCTGATCGCGGGAGTCATGGTCGAACTGGGGACGGCCGCGCCCAAGACCGGAGGGCTGATCTTCCTGCCGCTGCAGAGCAGCGGTGCGCTCGTGGCGACGGTGGCCGCGGCGGGGCTGTGGCTGGTCTACACGATCAACCTGGCCAGTGAGGCCGTAGCGATGACGAGGGGTCTGTCCTGGAAGGTCGAGGGGCTGCTGGCCTCCTCCGACTCCGACGGACTGACCACCAAGGGCTGGTGGTACTCGCTGGCGTTCATGGTGGTGATCTCGATGGTCAATCTGATCGCTCCGCGGATCTTCTTCCGGATCAACTCCTGGCTGACGGTGCTGAAGATCGTCGTTCCTGTCCTGACCGTGGTGCTGCTGATCGTCGCCGGGTTCGACCGGCACGGCCCCGGGGCAGGTGAGCACGCGGCGGGGAAGGGCGCCTCCGCGGCGATGACCGCGGTCGTGACCAGCGGTGTGATCTACGCCTACGTCGGTTTCCAGGGGCCGTTGGACTTCGCCGGGAACGTCAAGCAGCGGTCGCCCGGTGAGGCGGCGAGGCTGCGCCGGGCGGTGTTCGGGACCATCGTCGGCTCGATGATCCTGTACATCGCGCTCCAGATCGTCTTCACCAGGTTCCACGACTCCGGGTGGAGCACCGCCCACATGGCGTCGTCGCCCTACGCCCACTTCGCCAACGCCGTCGGGCTGTTGTGGCTGGGAGTGCTGCTCAACATGAATGCCGTGATCTCGCCCATGGGCGCGGGACTCGTCTTCACCCACGCCCTCACCCGCGAGGTCGCGGCCTTCAGCCGGGCCCATCTCACCCACCGGGGGCTGCAGACGGCCCGCAAGGCGTCCCTGAACCGGCGGTACGACGTCTACTGGCTGGTGCTGGTGGTCGACTTCTTCGTCGCGGCGTTCGTCCTGTGGGCGATGGGCGGCAGCTGGAAGACCCTCGTCGCCGTCACCGGAGTCCTCACCCTGGTCGTCTACGCCGTCCCGGGCGTCACCCTCGTCGCGCTGCGCGCGCACCTGGAGGGCTACTCCGATCGGCGGCGCGATGCCCACGAGGTGCTGGCGCGCGCGAGTTTCGCCCTGATCGCGCTGATCCTCTACGGCGCCGGCTGGACGTCCCTGTGGGAGGGCATGGTGACCCTCGCGGTGGCGTGCGTGCTGCTTTTGTTCCTGCCGAGTCTGGCCCGGTGGCAGCCCGCCTTCGGGCGGATATACGACGCCAAGGTGCATGTGACGCAGTTCCGGGACGTGCGCGAGAGCCCCGCGGCCCAGGCGGCGCTCTGGCTGCTCGGCCATCTCGCGGTGCTGTTGTCGCTGACGCTGCTGCTCGGTGATTCCCCGATCGGCTTCCACCAGAAGCTCTTGGGCGGCTTCCTGGCCGTCGCCACGGCGCTCGTCTCCTTCGAAGGGCTGGTCAGGGCGTCCAAGCGCCATATGACCGGTGTGCCGCCGATGCTGCCGACTCCGGCGCCCGCCACCGCTTCCGCTTCTTAGGCCCGCGCTTCTTAGTCCCACGCTTCGTAGACATGTGCTTCTTAGGCCCAGGCCGTCAGCGCAGTGAGCGGATGACCTCCCGGGCCTCCTCCTCGTAACCCTTCTCGGTCAGCACCGTGACCGCCTCCTCCCGGCGGCGCGCGTCGGACCAGCGGCCCACCGTGGCCCGCAGCAGGAAGAGCCGGTCGTCCGTCTCCAGCCTGGGAGCGCCGCGCAACCGCTCGACGACCAGGGCCACTTCCTCGGGGGTGACCCGCTGCTCGTTCTCCAGGCAGCGTTCGAGCAGGTCCCAGCCGTCGCGGTCGAACCCGGCGTCGTACAGCCCGGCCGCGATCTCGGCGATGACCGCACCCGAGCCGGCGGGCGGTCGCACCGGGTCGGCCGGGTCCGCCAGTTCCTTGCAGGCCAGGTAGACGGCGTCGGCGCGGCCGGCCGTCCGCAGCCCTTGGACGTAGTCGACGAACAGGTCGGCCTCGTCGCGGTGTTCGAGGACGTGTGCCGCGACGCGCTGGGCGATGGTCTGGGCGGCGCGGTTGCGGTCCCGCGGTCGTTCGATCTTGCTCAACAGGGCCACCAGTTCGGCGCCGGAGCGGCCGTCGGTGTGCACCGCGGCGGCGATGCGCAGCAGGCGCCGGCACTCCGGCGGGGCGTTGACGTTGCTCAGTGCCGTGTCCAGGCGGTCGAGCTCGCGGGGGGAACGTGGTCCGGCGTGCGCCGCCGTCCCCCGGGCCACGATGTCGGCGAGCAGGTCCCTGGTCGTCCTGGTCAGGGCATCGGACTCGTACCAGATCCGGACGATCTCGGCGAGGTCCTCCATCGTGTCGCGCGCGGCGGCGTGCTTGCGGATCTTCGCGCACTTCTCGGAGTACGGCGGTTTGATCAACTGGCCGCAGATCTCCGCGATGTCGTGCCGGGTCCGCCACTTGCCGACGTGTTCCACCAGGGTGTCGTGGCTGTCCGTGCGGGTGGCGATCAGCTGGGCGATGATCCGCCTGGTCTCGTGCACACGGTCGTCGAGCTGCAGCTGTGCGTCGACCCACTCCTCCAGGATCCGCTCGGCGGGGCTGAGGTGGTGCAGTGCCCCGGCGAGGTCGTGGAACTCCTTCGGCACGCTCTCCGACGTCCGCGGCAGACCTTCGCCGGCGATCGCGACGAGGGCCTGGCGGAGGAACTCGGCCGCCTCCTCGGCGCACTCCTCGTCGCGCAGCGCGATGTAGAGCAGCGCCTTGTCGAGGTTGGTGCGGCCCGAGCCCCGTTCGGTGAACACGGTCATCGTCCGCTCCACCAGGTCGCGCTTGCCGGCGCGACGGCACACCCGGACGAACACGGCGACGTCCGTGACCGTCCGCTGGCACGCGATGTCGTGGACGACGCCGTCGGTCAGCCGGGGACGGTCGTCGTCCCCGCGCGCCCGCTCGGCGTCCCACTGCCTGATCGCGAGGTCCGCCGCCTGCCTGATGTTCCGGCACAGTGCCGCCGTGGCCAGGACGTTGACGGCGTCGCGGTAGTCGAAGTACCGCGCGGACTCGATGAGTTGGTCGATGGGGCGCTTGAGGGCGAAGGCGTGCAGGGCGCGGATCGCGGTGGCCGGGCGCGGCAGCTCACCGCCCTCGGTGTCCCGCTCCCCCTCCCGCATGGCCTGCATGCGCTTCACGAACGCCTCGACGGTGCAGGTGGTCACCCATTCGTAGCCGAAGCTCCATGCCTCGCCGTCCTCACTGTTCTCGCTCTCGGGAGCGCCGGTCGTTTCGGAGCTCGCGACCGTCCAGCCTTCTGTCATACGCGCAGTGCCTTCTCCACCTGGTTCCAGTAGCGGGCGAAGGCGTGGGGTTCGCTGAACCTGTTGTTGGCCTCGGCGTCGATGCGCCGGGCGAGGTGCCTGCTGGCGTCGTCCGTCCGGGAGCTGAGGATGGCGACGACGTCACCGGTCTTGCGCTCGTCCTTGAGCAGGTCGTCGAGACCGGAGTCGCGGTCCAGCATCAGGGTCCTGGCCCAGTCCTCCGGGGCGACCGGGAGGTACGGGGCGCTGTCGCGGCGGTTGGCCGCCATCTGGTTGGTGAACAGCCGGGTGCCGTCGCGGGCGTCGTTCAGTGACATCCGCGGCACCTGGTGCCGGGCGCCGGCGCAGCTCTCCATCTCCCGCTTGACGGCCTCGCGCAGCAGCCCGATGGTCAGCTGGTCCTCGTGGTCCTTGGTGCCTTCCTGCAGTATGCGCAGCAGATGCCCGCTGAACGGCGTGCATCCGGCGAGATCCCCGGGCAGGGCCGAACAGCCTTCGGCGGAGGCGTTGGCCGAGTTCTTGACGGCCGTGAACACGCAGGTGCCCTCGTCCAGGTCGCCCAGTACTCCGGGCAGGACCGGCTCCTCGCCCAGCTGCGGCAGCAGGTTGGAGTAGCAGCAGTCGGCGATGAGGACCTTGAGCTTCGCCCGGGCCTGGCGCATCACGCGGTAGACGTACCAACTGGACAGCCAGGTCCAGGGATTGTTCTCGCGCGAGGAGCTCACGGAGAAATGCACCTGGGCGCCGGGCAGATCGCTCCAGTACTGGCCGTGGCCGACGTAGACCACCAGGAAGATGTCCTCGGGCTCCGTCTCGTCCGCGGCCTTCTTCAAAGCCCGCATGACGCCGTCCGCGGTCTGGACCTCGTCGGCCCCGAGGACCCGGCAGTTGTCGGCACCCCACATCGCGTCGCCGGCCAGGACCTCGCCGTACATGCGCGCGCTCTGGGCGATCGAAGCGTGACTTTGGATCCCCGAGTCGTCGGCGTACGCCGCCGGTCCGATCACCACCGCCCTGGATGCCATGTCAGCCGTCCTGGTCTGCCGAGTCGGGTCCGGGTTCCGTGTCGACGGACGTGTCCAGCCCGTCCAGCCGCTCGCCGCGCCACCGCTCGACGATCCGCTTCGCGGAATCCACCGCCGCCGATACGGTCATCTCGGCGGTCTTGGAGACCACGGCCACCAGGATGATCTCGACGATGCCGCCGCTGAGGACCGCGTCCTGGTCCGCGAGCGCGACCTCCTGCGGACGCCAGGACAGGCCGGTCTCCGCCTCCAGCTCGCCGCGCATACGGGCCGGATCGTCCAGCCCGATCAGCCCTTTGACGGACACCACGATCTTCGTAGCCATGCGAACGCCCCCGCGTCAGGTCAGGATGCCGATCAACGCCCATTCCAGATTACTCACTTGAGCAAGCCCCGCTGATCAGCCGTTGTGCCGCGGGCACGGTTTCGGCGGGCCGCTCCTAGGTGATGACGAGCTGGGCGCCGCTTCGGTTTCCGGGGAGCTTGTGCGGGCGGGTCGTCGGCTTACGCGATGTCCGCGGCTCCGACGGGAGTTCAGGCGGTCGGGGGCGTGGACGGGGCGGTGCCGAGTTCGGTGAGATCGCCCCGGGTGATGGCGTCGGTTTTGCGGGCGTGGAGGATCTCATCGGTCATCGGCTGCCTGATCATCGCGTTCACTTCGAGGACGACGTCGGCCGGGTGCTGAAGAACCTCACCGACGACCCGGCGGATGACATACGCCCGTGCGCACTGGACGGGCAACGGGGTTTCTTGCGGTCCGCGATTCGCCTGCGGGCGGACAGCGGAGCGTTCAGGCACCCGGAGCGGTCAGTTCCGCGCTGTGATGCCCAAGGAGCGGGTGAGCTGGGCCAGTTCCTCGCGGAAGAGTTTTTCGGGGCTGAGGGCCTGGGTCCGCAGGTGGCCGTAGATCTCCAGTGACACCAGGCCGTGCAGGTGGCTCCAGACGCGCAGGGCGAGGGCCACGGCGGCCGGGGGCAGGTCGGGGAAGGCCGGGCGGACCTTGTCCAGGAGGCCGGGGTCGAAGTCGGACCATGTGAAGTCGCTGTCCGCGTAACGGAGTTCGGCGTTCGGCCAGGCCGTGGCCGCGAGTGCGGTGATGCCGGTGCAGACCCGGCGGGCGGCTTCCGGTGCGGCGCCGCCCTCGGGCGGTCGATAGCCGGGGACGGGGTCGCCGTAGATGAGGCGGAAGCCCTCGGGGTTGGCCAGCGCCCAGTTTCTGAAGGCGTGGGCCCATGCCTGGATCCGGGCGGCCGGGTCCTGGGCGGGGGCGGTGTCCCACGCGGCGTCAACTGTGTCGGCCAGCGAGGTGTAGACGTTGTTGATCAGTGTGGTGACCAGGTCGTCGCGGGTGGCGAAGTAGCCGTAGATGGCGTTGGCCGTCATGCCCATCTCGCGTGCGATGGCCCGCAGGGTGATCGCGTCCGGTCCCCCCGAGGCCATCAGCCCCAGCGCGACCTTCTTGATCTCGGCGGTCGTCTCGGCCCTCAGCCGCTCGCGGCGTCCCCTGGTGCTTCCCACGCTTTCCATCGGCGCCCACTCTACAGCGTCACAATACTGCGAGCCGTATTAATACTTCACACCGTATAGTCTCTGCGTGCCGTGAAGGTAGATGGCGGTACGGCCGACTATCCAGGGGGAGCCATGCGCATCGGAGTCATCGGGGCCACAGGCGGCATCGGCAGCCGCGTCGTCACCGAGGCCCTCGACCGGGGGCATCACGTCGTGGCCTTCAGCCGTGACGCCACGCGGATCGACGAGGACCGCGAGAACGTCGTCTGGAAGAGCGTCGACGTCCTCGACGCCGGCGCCGTCGCCGCCGTCATACCCGGCCTCGACGTACTGATCAGCGGATTCCAGCCCGGAAACGCCGCCAAGGACATCGCGGACACCGTGGCCCGCTCGATCGCCGATCCCACGGTGTACGCCACGGCCGCGCGGGTGCTCCTGAAGGCGCTGGAGAGCCACCCGCGGACCCGGCTCATCGTCATCGGCGGTGCCGGCAGCCTGGAGATCGAGCCCGGAGTCGTACGGGCCGACTCCGACGAAGTCCTGCACGAGACCCTCGACGGGATCGGTCTGCCGAGGGAGTACGCCGCGGCGGTGCGCGGTCACCGCGACGCCCTGAACGTCCTGCGCACTTCCAACCGGCTGTGGACCTACTTCAGCCCCGCGGAGGACATCGCACCCGGCGAACGTACGGGCCGGTTCCGCATCGGTGGCGACCAGCCGGTACTCGACGCGGAAGGGCGCAGCCGTATCTCCATGGAGGACTCCGCCGTCGCCCTTGTCGACGAGGCCGAACTGCCGCGCTTCGTCCAACGCCGCTTCACCATCGGCTACTGACCGACACCGACGGAACCCCGAAACGTAAGGGCTTGCCAAAGACTGGAGTGGCGGGAGGTTGTGGTCCGTGCGTGTGGATACCTGAGTACAGCGTGTCGCGGGACGCCGGTTCCAGCGGCGGGGAGGGGATTGTCCGTGCGGTCGGCTTCGGTCGGGCTTCGGCGGAACACCGCCGGGACGGCGCTCTTTCTCGTCATGATGATCGACTCGGTGGTCAACGGGCTCTTCGTGCCGCTGTCCATGCTCTATCTGTCGGCCAGTTCGGGTGCGTCGCTGGTGAAGGTGGGGTTCCTGCTGAGCCTGGCCGGGCTGGTGTCCCTTCCGTTGCCGTTGTGGATCGGGCGTCTCGTCGACCGGCTCGGGCCCAAGCCGATCGTGCTGGTGGCGCAGTTGCTGCAGGCGGCGGGATTCCTGGGGTACCTCATGGTGCGCGACACCGGTGCGATCCTCCTGGCCGCGACCGTCGCGTCGCTGGGGCAACGGGCCTTCTGGTCCTCCGCCTTCACCCTCGTCAGCAACCTCTCAGACCGCGATCCCGGTGGGCACTCCCGCGAGCGGTGGTTCGGCGTCATCGGCTCGCTGCGCGCGGTCGGCTACGGACTCGGAGCCGTCGTCGCGGGAGTCGCCCTGTCCGTGAAATCGGGCCTGGTGTACCGAGGGGCGATCGGCGCCTGTGCCTGTCTGCTGCTGGTGGCCGCCGTGCTGCTCGAACGGGGAGTTCCGCGGAGCGTGACCGTGGCGCTGAAGGAGAAGCCGGGGAACGAGGACGCGGGCAGCCGTGGTTACCGGGTGCTGTGGGCCGATCGTCCCTATCTGGCGCTCGTGGGGCTGAACACGGTGTTCGCGCTGTGCAACGTCATGCTCAGCATCGCCTTCCCGCCGTTCGTCGACCGCCGGCTGCCCGCCGTGACCTGGGTGGTCGGCCCGCTGCTGGCGATGAACACGGTGGTCCAGGCCGCGCTTCAGACGACGGTCGTCCGTCTGATACGGCGGCTGCCCAGGCATGTGTCCCTGTGCCTGGCCGGAGTCCTCTGGGCGTCATGGGCGGGCCTGACCGCCGGCCCGCTCTGGATGCCCCGGGCCTTGTGGGTTCCCTGTCTCACCGTGGCCGTACTGTGCTACTCGGCCGCTCAGCTCGTGCACTCTCCCGTGTCGAACGCGCTGTCCGCCGATGCCGCGCCCGTCGACATCCGCGGACGCTACATCGCCGTGTTCCAGTACTCGTTCGCGATCGCCACGGTCGTGGCACCGCTGCTGTTCTCGGCGCTGTTCGCCCTGTCGAGCGCGGCTCCCTGGGCTGCCCTGGCGGCGCTCGCCCTCCTGACGGTTCCTGGCATGCTGGCCCTCGCCCCGCGCCTGCCGCGGTCCGCGCGGGCGACGGACGGGGGGCCGGACGGAGGGCCGGACGGAGGACCGCCTGAGACCGGACGGAGCGGCGCCTGAGGCCGGGCGGAGAGCTGGATAGCCGGGGAGCCGGGGAGAACTCCCCGAGGAGGGACCGAGCCGTGTCGCACGTGCTGAACCTGTGGCGTCAACAGCTGGGCAAAGCACCGGAGTTCATCTGGCAGGACACCGAACTCCGGGTACTGATCCTCGCCGACAACGGGCTCACCCACCTCCCGCCCGAGATCGGCCGACTGCACCGGCTGACCACCCTGGACCTCGGCCACAACCACCTCACCTCGGTGCCCGCCGAACTGGGCGACCTGGCCGGCCTCAGCGGCTGCCTCTACCTGCACGACAACAAGCTGTCGGAGATCCCGGACGCGCTGGGAAAGCTGACGCGGCTGCGATACCTCAACGTCGGCGAGAACACGCTCACCGCCCTGCCCGAGACCATCGGCCGCATGACCGACCTGGTCGAACTCCGGGCGCAGCACAACCGATTGACCACCCTGCCCGACAGCATCGGGGAACTCCCCGGCCTGCGCGAGCTCTGGCTCCGGGGCAACGCGGTCACCGCTCTGCCGCCGTCCATGGCCGGCCTCTGTGAACTGCGCCACCTCGACCTGAGGGAGAACGCCCTCACCGAACTCCCGGAAGCACTGGCCGACTTGCCGCTGCTGCGCCAACTCGACGTACGCGGCAACCAGTTGACCCAGCTGCCCGACTGGGTCGTCGACCTGCCCGCGCTGGAGAAGCTGGACCTGCGCTGGAACGCCTGCGAGCCCCGGCCGTCGCAGCTGGCCGAGTTGGAGCGGCGGGGGTGCGTCGTCCTGTCGTAGACCGGGAGCAGTTGCACGGCCCGTCACGCGTGGATCGTCCGTCCGCGGTGCAGTCGGCCGGGAACGCCGGTGAACTCCAGGTCCAGGCCGAGGCCGTCGCGTTCGGCGTGGAGGTGCAGGTGGGGTTCGGTGGTGTTGCCCGTGTTCCCGATCTCGCCGAGGAGCTGGCCCACGCGGACGGTGTCGCCCTGTGTCACGGTCACCGAACCGGGGCGCAGATGCGCGAGTTTGACGATCTCGCGGCCGGTGTCGAGGAAGACGTGATTGCCGTACGGCGGCTGGTAACTGACCCCACCGGGCTCCTGGTCCCGGACGGTGTCGGCGGCGGAGATCACGCGGCCGTCGCAGGGGGAGCGGACCGGGCGGCCGTACGCGGCGTAGGCGGCGAGGTCGTGGCCCCGCCGGGTGCGGGTGCCGAGGGCGCCGAGGGCGACCAGATCGAGGGCACCGCGCTGCTCGGGC